>JAESRJ010000014.1:4275-22203 GCA_016764715.1 Kordiimonadaceae bacterium
ACCCCAAGTTACTACCACTTATCCGTAGAGTCCTTTGGTTGAGTTTTGGTTCAAAGATTGATCGTTTGCAACCCWTAAAGGGGCAGGCCCCTTTAWGGGTTTTACCCCTTTATTTTGCAGGCCTGCACAGGGCTCTATCCGTTCAAGGCTGAGTGCGGCCTGACATGGTTRTATAATCCTGTCGCCATGCCGCAAGTACATCCTGAGTTGCTCGCCCTCAYCTCAAAAAACACCGCTTCTTAAAACTCCAGCCTCTTTGCAATATGCGAGTCTTTGCGTTTTGCTAAGGGGTCCATAGCATCTCTTAGCAATTTGCTAAGGCTCTTTGGGTACACTATGCGCATTGTTGGCGATATTCCTCCGATATTGCTGTTTTTTTCGCGAATTGCGATGTCGGCACGGCTTTTGCGAAATATGTTCTGAGGAGGTGAAGGGCAGCAAGAGGGTCACATTTGTGGCGCTTGAAACAACTTGCAGAAGGAAACCAATACTATGGTCCGAAGAAACAGCGCAAAAATATTGATGGTTGAGGACACGCTGTCATTGGCCCTCGTTTATGAAGCGGCCCTGAAGGCGGCAGGTCATAAAGTGACGTTGGTGGAAGACGGCGCAAGCGCGTTGCAAGAACTTGCTTACAACAAATTTGATCTAATGCTGCTTGATCTGCAATTGCCGGATATGGACGGAACCGTGCTTTTGGAGCAAATGAAGGCAAATGGTAATACACTGGCGGTTATAGTAGCGACGGCTGATGGCTCGATGAACCGGGCGGTGCAGGCCATGCAGCTTGGTGCGCTTGATTATTTGGTGAAGCCTTTTTCAGATAATAGGCTGCTCACTACAGTGAACCACACGCTTGAGCGCGCATTCTTGCGCGAAGCTGTTGCTAAAATTGAGGATGAACTGCCCTCTGGCAGTTTTCAGGGTTTCATTGGTGCGTCCTTGGCGATGAAGGCCGTTTTCAGTGCGATAAAAAACGTCTCGCGTTCTAAGGCAACTGTTTTCATCTCCGGGGAAAGCGGTACAGGTAAGGAAGTGTGCGCGGAAGCCATCCACAAGGAAGGCCCTCGCGCTGGCAAACCGTTCATTGCGCTAAACTGTGCCGCCATTCCCCAAGGCCTTATAGAATCTGAGCTGTTCGGGCACAAAAAAGGAGCTTTCACTGGCGCCCTTTCTAACCGGGACGGTGCCGCAACATTAGCCAATGGCGGCACGCTTTTCCTAGACGAAATTTGCGAAATGGACGTAAACCTTCAAACCAAATTATTGCGGTTTCTTCAGTCTGAGAAAATTCAAAAGGTTGGCTCCACCCATGAGGAAAAAGTAGACGTAAGGGTTATTTGCGCCACTAACCGGGACCCGGTGGCASMWGWKKWMGMANGGGYKKTTCCGCGAGGATCTTTTTTACCGGCTGARTGTTGTTCCGTTATACTTACCGCCGCTGCGGGAACGAGAAGACGATGTGATGATGCTGGCAAAGCACTTCCTCTCAACGTACGCCGAGGAGGAGCATAAAACATTCAAAGGGTTTAGTGCAGAGATCGAAGCGCATTTCCGTGCGCAGGACTGGCCGGGGAACGTGCGGGAGCTGCAAAACGTTATCAGAAACATTACAGTGATGCATGATGGCCCTTATGTTTTGCTATCGATGTTGCCCGATCAAAATGGGCCTGTTCCAATGATGCAGAATTCCCTGGTGCTACCGAGTAACGCACCCGTTTATATTGAAGGGCTGAGCGCACCGCCGACGGGCCTTGAAAACCTACCATCGATCCTGAAGAGCGGCTCCCTCGATGATATTGAGCGCCTGCTGATTGAAGGCAGAATTGCAGCCCATATGAACAGCATCCCGAAAGCCGCAGAATCGTTGGGCGTAAGCCCGTCTACGATTTACAGGAAAAAAGAAAGATGGGACGCATTGCAGCAGGCTCGAGAGGAAGCTGTCTGAAGCGGGAGAGGTAGCTTAGAGCTATTGAACCATTCAGCGTCAGCGATTGCCGATATGTGCTGAACAGCGCTCTTTATTGCGCTATTTCCCACACTTAAAATTACTAGCGCTATCTCTGCTGTTATGCCTTTCTGGCCGGACTTTATTGAGGGCCGGCACCCTTTGCATGTCAGCTGTTTTGCCAAAGAAAATGGTTCGCAGGATGCRAATAATGTTTGCATGAAGGTGCTTRTCMGSACYGYCMTYCACNNGACSTGNNTAGTGGATRTTTTAWCTAACACYCTGTTTTTAAGTGTATTTRTYGGTATGGCCCGGTTCTTGGAACTCGTTGCTTGGGGAACCTATAGACGAAGGACAGCACCATGGATGGTGGCCACCAGATTAACGCCCGGCGCAAGACCGGGTTCGCGCCGATTATTATYCCTCAATTGAAAGTAAGTGTATTTGGCCTTGGCCGCGTCGGGGYGGTGACAGCYGCTTGTCTATCGAAACTTGGGCACCAGGTTATTGGTGTGGATACTGACACCMAGCGCACCGATGATATGCGAAAAGGCAAARCCTGTGTGWCGGAACCAGGCCTCGCCGCCTGCTTGCAAAGAGGCGTSCATTTTGGCCTGGTCTGCGCCACGCATGATGCAGAAAAAGCGGTGCTGAATACGAATATTTCGTTGATTACCGYAGGCACCCAATTYGCAGATAACGACATTTGCGATAAGAACAGTGTTAGCACGRTCTCAGCCACCATCGGGCGCGCGCTTCAGCAAAAGGATGCCTACCATCTTGTAGTGCTGCGCTGCAGTGTGCCGCCTGGAACCACGCTCGGCATTGTCGCAGCAGAGATTGAAAAAGCGTCCGGCAAACAGAACGGCCGCCACTTCGGCGTATGTTATAATCCTGAATTTCTGCGGCGCGGGAAGGCGATTGAAGACTTTTTTGAGCGACCTCGGACCGTGATTGGTGCAGATGATACGCGCGCTCAGCAGATGATGGCGATGCTCTACTGTAAGCTAAATACCGCCCCAATTTTCACAGATATTGCCACCGCAGAAATGGTTAAAAGCGTTGATATGCTGCACAGCGCGATGAAAACGGTGTTCGCCAACGAGATGGGTCGCCTGTGCAAGTCGCTGCRTCTGGATGGGCGCGAGGTGATGGATATTTTTGCTCAGAGATTGCCGGTTAACCAGCTGTCGTCTTCTCTGGCCTCTGGCTTTGCCTACGGCGGCCCCTGCTTGCCAAAGGAAGTGCAGGCAGTGAAACATATGGCCCGTAAAAGGGGTGTGTCGCTGCCCATGGTCACAGCGCTTGAGCACTCAAATACGGAACAGATTTTGGCGGCGTTAAAAGAGATTGAAGATACTGGTTGCCGCAGCGTGGGCTTCTTGGGGCTATGCCATAAATCTGGCGCCGGCGATATCCGTCAAAGCCCGTTTTTGACATTATTGTTGCTTCTTGAAGAAGCGGGGTTCGCCGTTCAATTCCACGACAGGGATTTTCCGCAAGGTGCTGAGCTTGTGCAGCAACTGGATGATGTGATTACCAGCGATCCGCGTTTCAGAGGCGCGCTAAAGAACCTATCAGCGAAACGCAGTAAGAGTTTTCGGAAAATGTGCGCTGCCGTAAAAGTTCTGGTGGTGTGCCACTCTGTAGACGAGTACCGGCAATTGACACTGGACTGCGGCACTAAAAAACCGATCATTGATCTAACGTGCTGAAGAGCCGCCCGGAACTCAGTCACCAGGCTKRYWKAAKGKKCTCWTRYYYSCWRTWRWAGCMWKWKGKRTANRMCTRTTNASMWTTWGARKRCMKKTWYSKRWTTSRYMYWSCAANNRKRKTYMWWYGRWWRKATTANTCACNNCTAAMAWWWSTKCGGGNNTYTMTNGGWGCAGAAAAATTYCAGMACCTGATGGAACAGTGCAAGACAGATATTGAAGACGCGTTGGCACTGGTAAAGGTGGGTATTGAGACCAATGATACGGCGCCTATAGAACGAGGCACTCATAAACTGAAAAGTATTTCTGGTACTTTTGGTTTGGCGGATTTGTGCGAAGTCTCAATTCGGGTAAGCATCGCCACTCAGGCAGCCGTGCCGTACGCAAATATTGAGCCGCAGGCTTTCGAAACTCTCAGTGTTGGCAAGCGCAGTATTGAGACCCTGCAAGCGTATATTGCAGAGATTGTCTAAGCTGTTTCAGGCAGTTATCCACAATCGAGCGATGGCAGCCTTTGCGTTGTGCAACCTAAGTTCGCGAATTGCAAAGCTCAGCCTAGCCAGTTATTCCGAGTTTATTAACTAACCATTTGTTATAAATAGACAAACTATCAGGGTGCCGCTGGCCTGCAAATTGCGTCGTAGCTTACAAACGCAATTATAAAGGACAGTGCCCGTGAATGATGTGCCTAGAAACCGACCTTTATTTGACGGGGGTATTTTGGGCGCTGAGGATGCCACTTTCCGCTTTGTTGCTATGAAATTAAAATTTATGCCACGCTTTTTCATATATATGCTTGGTTTTGCCTTCTTTGGCTCATTCTTATACTGGGCGAGCGCCCTTTTCGGCGGGCCTTTCACAGCGCTRGAAGTCGCGGTGATTGGCGCCTCGGCCTTTGCGTTAATTTTTGCTGCCTACCACTTACTGGCCCGCAGGCTGCAAGATCGACGCGACACGCTGGCTGCCTTGACTGMTATTATCAGTCAAGGTGATTTGAGCGCGCTTAAAGCTCTTGAGCATACGCTGGGTCACCAGCATGATTTTAGACCGCTCGTGTCAGCCTTGAAAACGCAGTGGCAGGATCGGCAAGTCGAACTGGAAACAGTGACCGAGAAACAGCGCATCGCTGAGCTTAGCGAAAAGAAGAAGRSCAGCCTGATCCTCGGTTTCTGCCACGAAATTCCGATATCGTTGAACAGCATGCTTGGCGCMCTGGCCTTGATCGCGGAYAGCGAGCTTTCAGAGAAACAGAAGCGTTTTGTAAAGGCCGCCGAAACYAGCAGTGAAGCYATTCATCGCACGCTAGAAAACGTGAAAGATCTTTTGTTAGCGCAGGAAGGMAAATTGCAGATYAATGAACGGCCTTTCTCCCTGCGGCAACTGCTGCGCGAGGTCGCTGATCAGTGGTCGGATCGGCTCGAGAGCAGACAGCAGACGTTGATGCTAATGACAACAGATGATGTGCCAGATGCCTTGCTTTCGGATAGCCCGCGTGTTCGGCAAATACTCGAGCAATTCCTTAGCAATGCTATGAAATACGGTGATGCTGGTGAGGTGGTGCTCAGTGCAGAGCAAACCGAAGGGAGCAACACAGTAGCTGCTTGCCTGCGCCTCGAAGTATCGAATGCTGGGTCATACAGAAAGCCCGGTGAAGACGCTTTCCGGCAAAGTGAGATACTGGACGGCGGGGCTGGCTTTAACATTGCTGTGGGTAAAGGTGAGTTTGGCTTGGCTGTATGCACTGCAGTTGCGAGCGCAATGGGCGGCGCCATCGGTGAAAAATTAGATGACCCGGCTGAAACTCTTTTTTGGTTGGAATTGCCCATCAAACTGCATCATTGGCGGATCAATCCAGCGCCTGTGGTGGATGAGCCTGCTGAGCAAGCTAAATTACGCACACGCGGCGGTTCGCGGCCGCTCATTCTTGTGGCAGAAGATGTATTTACCAATCGGATTGTGATTGAGGAATATCTCTCCGAATTTGGATGTGATGTGCATATGGTTGAAGACGGCCAAGCCGCTGTTGCCGCAGTACAAGAKCAGACGTTTGATGCGATTTTGATGGATATCTGCATGCCYAAAATGGACGGCATTGCAGCGACAAAAGCGATCCGCGCSCTCGGAGAYGTCTATAGCGAAATTCCTATGATTGCGCTCTCGGCAAATGCCATGCCTGAACATTTGTGTGAGCAGTTTAAYGCYGGGCTGGATGCTGTATTRGCGAARCCGTTTAAGCAAAGTGAGCTTTACCAAGAGCTGAAGCAATCCCTTGAAGATGAAAATAAAAAGCCAGCTGAGGGTGACGGCCCCGCCGTTATCAGTGCGGCCAGCGCTTCTGTGTTTGAAGGGCCGGCGCGGGGCACRKMSMKAWSWYRTTCGNAMTTNNCAWNAAAYKGGWWWMCTRTKGSCWNTSGGWMMTKRAWMAKANAAYWSCSYTGKCNAAWRGCCNGYWACRTKRGMWGRWWRMWKCTTTSTAYGKSMMWAYACAAACCTTCAACCGCTTTGTGCGTGCGCTTACAAACATAGAAAACGAGGAAGATTTGGCCTGGTACGTGGCCAAAGAAGTTGTCGGAAAAATGGGCTTTGTTGACTGTGTTTATTATCTCTTCAGTGAAGACGAAAACTGCTTAGTTCAACGCGCCGCCATTGCCGACAAGAACCCGCATGACCGCATAATAAGTAACCCTCTCCATATACCGCTCGGGGCAGGCATTACGGGTAGTGTTGCCAGCAGCGGCAGGCCAATCCTTATTGATGACGTGAGCAAAGACGGCCGGTATATCAGTGACATTACGCAGGCAGGCTCAGAAATTTGCGTCCCAATCCTTCACGGAAATAAGCTTATCGGCGTTCTTGATTGTGAACATGCGCAAAAAAGCGCCTTCAGCGCTGCCCATATGGAGGCCTTAATAACAGTTGCTTGTTTGGCCGGGACAAAGGCGGGTGAACGCAGAGCAACTCTGCTCGCGCGCAGTCAGGCGAGCCAGCTCATTAAAAAGACTAGCCGTATAAGATACCAACAAAAAGAGCTGCAAAAATCCTTGGTGGAAAAGGAAAATGCCAAGCGCGCACAAACCAATTTTTTCGACACGGTATCGCACGAACTAAGGACACCGCTCAACGCCATTGTGGGCCTATCTGAGAGGTTGATAAAGGCAGAGGAAAAGCAGCTGCCGCTGAGCAAGGTTGGTGAGCTTGCAGGCCACTTGAATGGAGCGGGCAGTAAGCTCACGGCACTAGTGAACACGATGCTGGAGAGCAGTGCAGCGACAGTTTTTGCTGAAACCGGAAGCAGTGAGATTACAGACCTATGTACTCTACTCGAGGCGTGTAAATGTCTCGCAGCAGCTAAAGCGCAAGCGAAAAAAATAGAGATCACAGTGGCGGTAGACCCTGAGGTGCCTGCGTTCGCATTTAACCCTTTTCAGCTCAAAAAAATAATTGGTAACCTTTTAGATAATGCGGTGCGCTATAATCCTGAACATGCACCGGTAACGCTTACTGCGATGCAAAGAGGCACCAAGGTGGTGATCACTGTGTCAGACCATGCAGGTGGTTTTGAGGCGGCTAGCCTTGAAAAAATTCAGAGTCTTTTTTGTGGGGACCAGTTTATTTCCGAGCCAAATAACTGCATCAATACTGCGCTCTCAGGCGGTATGTGGCTGGGTTTAACAACTGTGGCTCTTTTAGCTAAAGCTAATCATGCCCAAATTTCAGTGAAGACGCAAAAAGGTGTAGGTTCCGAAATTACTCTATCGGTAWACGCTATTTCTGGTGGCGTGTGATTTTGGCTGAGCGCCAACATAGGCACTGAATTTATTTAATCAAAAAGGAACGGCCTTATTCATATTGGAAGGGCTACTTTTTGACATGCTGCCCATACCGTTTCCATTATTTCTGCTGGGTGTGATGCCGGATGACTTCTCTCAATTGATTATGCACGTCCGCGATTGCTTGCGGGCCTATTGTCTGGAGTTTTTCCCCAAGTTCTTTAGCGGACGCTGAAAGTGCGTTTTTCTCRTAAAGGGCAGCACTYCCTTTCAATTGGTGCAACACTGACCGAAGGTTCCTATAGGACATCGGTGCTGCTAATCGATCGATCAGGCTTTTGAGATAATTTTCATAGGCGACTTCGAGTTTGGCCTGGTTAGCTTTGTGCGCAGCCAGTTGCCGTCTTTGAAGCAGCGGTGTTATAGTATCAAGTTTCGTCCCGATCTCTCGCTTAAGTGTTTCCGTATCCACGGGTTTTTCGAAAAATTGATCTGCTCCAGCGGCGATGGCAAGGGCCCTGGTTTGTGCGCTGRCGTCAGCGCTTAAAACGAATTTGAGAGGGTGGTGGCCAGCATTTTCCAGYCGATTTATAAAATCGGCCCCTGTTCCGTCGGGCAAATACATATCGACTAGGACCACCTTAAAAGGGCGTTGTTCGGCAGCCGCGGATTGAAAAATATCCAGGGCTTCATGCACTGTTGTAGCCGTCTCTACGCTGTAGCCTTCAGCTTCCAAAMTGGCTTTCAGGAAGAGCGATACGCTTTCAGTGTCTTCCACAATTAGAATGTTTTGAGATGTCATGTTCTTGGAAAATTACCGTTTCTCTTCGAATGAAAGTCGTTGGTTCCATTCGGATATCAATTTGCTTATTCCGGAAACAGTCTCTGCCAAGTTAGCGGCAGAAGCTGGCGGTGCCGCGGGTGTTTGTAGGAGGAAGGCTTCGGTGAGTTGCATCAATTGCTCAAGGTCGCCTGGTTTGCTTTTGTCGAACACGCCAGCAGCGTGGCAGTTTACCAAGCGTTTCAGTAACTCCATCTCTAAAGTACCGGAAAGCACCAGGACTAGGCTCTCGGGGCTGTCCGCACGCACTTTTTCGGCAAGCTCCGCACCGTGTTTGTCGCCGCCAAAATCGTTGTCGAGCACATAAATATCGTAGCCGCTCAATAAAGTGCTGTGGTTACTAGAGCTGATATCAAGCTCAGGAAACCGTTGCTGCAGCTTTAAAGCAAACATAACGGCATAGTGCGGATCGTCGTCCATTATCAATAGCTTACGCGGCGGTTTCATGTTGCTTTCCTTTGTTTACTGCCTGGCCCTGTTCGTTCAGCGTCAAGTTGGGGTCATTGGGGGCGGCTCCCGTGAAGAGTAGTTTTACATTTGGCGTTCTAGACAGTGTCCGTTGCAGAATCCGCATTCTCACGCAGGGCGAAATAACGGTTACAGTGATATGCGAAAGACTTGGAATTATGCGCGCTGAAAAATGCCTTTCGGGGATGCCCGAATAGAGAAGTAATAAGTCATATTCGACGGCTCTGAGGTCAAACCAAGCCCGCGCTTTCTCAACGGTGTAGCCGTCCTGCGCATTTGAGCCCTCGAGGGGCAAAAAATCATAGCCCTCTATGGTGCCTGGGCCAAATTCCTTACCGTTTTTAAGTGTGTCGGAAAACCCGGGAATATCACGCAGCGTATCCTCGCGTGCACAAATAAGCAGTGTTTTCAGCCCTTGGTCTGCAGCAATGCTAGCGAGTTGGGTAAGGGGCAAATGTGTGGTCTCGCTGAAATGCAAAAASYTGATCAGCGTTGCTTTCTCTTTGTTCCACGCCGAGCATAATTGCAGGTCGCCAAGGAACGCGGCGACGTCTGCATCACTAGGCGAAGGGGGCATTACGGCCATGTCAGCCCCGGCAGGCAAAATACTATGGATGTCGTCGCTGTATTTAACAATCCCGGAAAAACGCCGTTTACAGAATACGAAAACGAAAATAACACCGCCGGCCGAGAGGAATGCTAGAAGGGAAAACTGTTTTCGTTTGTCGGTGGCGGGTGTGTCTGGCAAGTCGCCTGCTGCAAGGATATCGATCGTGCCAGGCATGCTGTTCCTGCTTTCAAGCACTACTTGATCAAGTATGCGTCTGGTTTCTGATAGCATCCCAGTGATTTGATTTTTCTCGGCGCTAATTCGGCGTAGTTCTATCAGTTTTCCGTTCAGCAGTATCGATACACGGGAGAGTTCTTTTCGGCGGTTTTTGAGCTTTTTGGCAAGTGCCTTGAGCTCTGAATGGGACTGTGCCGCCGAACCGCCCGCTGATCCAGTAATCGCTCCGGCCTTCCCCAATGTGGAGATCAATCGTCGCCGGGTTTCGATTGCCTGATCAATGACGCCGATTGATGCCTTAAGCGTGACAATTTTCGGGTGGGTCGGTTGATACCGTAGATGCAGTTCTTTAAGACTAGCCGCACGTTTGGTTCGTTCAAAAATCATGTCCGCCATGGCGCGGTCAAGCAAGGTTGCGCGCTTAATCTCCATATCCCCGATATCAATGTCCAGCGCTCCGTCCTCAGTCTCTAGTTCCATTATTGTATTCGCTAAAGATTCAAGCCTGAGATCCAATGCTTCCAGCTGCGTTACTTTGGTTAGATGGGCTTTTGCTAGCGAGGACACGTCGTATTCCTCACCAATTGCGAGCAATTGTTGRCTGAATTTCTGCTGTTTTGCTTTTAGCTCTAGAACCCGCACTTCTAGCTCTCTGGCGCGCAAGGTTTGCCGCGAGCCGGACTGTTCTGCGTGTAGYTGGGCATAGCCAGTCAGCAAGGATTGTACATACTGTTTGGCGCGCAATGGCTGGCTGCTTTTAGCTGACACAGCGATAAGGCCTTTCTGTTTCTTGATGGTCAGCGCGTTGCTGAAATCGTTGCGGTTGGGCAAGGCCTCGGTGGAGGAGCCTGGGGCCGGGCGGTCCCRAACAGTATCAAGAAGCTGCTGGTATGCTCGGTTGAGAACGGTTTTGCTCTGCATGTAGGTGGCTTCTGATGATACAAAAGCATCGTATATTCGGAGGCGGGTATCGTCCCTGTCAGCGAACAAGATTTTAGGGTCTCTAGCAATGATGCGCACTAACCCGTGGCTTTCATAAATCGGCTTTATATAGTTGTATGTAGCAAACCCTGCTGTGACGCCTACGAGTAATGCTGCGGCTATTGTCGGTACCCACAACCCTCTGAATATACGCGCGATGACAGCAACAGGGTTGACCGGGGCCGCTGCGGGCTCATCAACGAAATCGCGCACATGCCAGAGCGCAGGATTGCCTACACCGTCTGGTGGGCCACTGGTATTTTGAGGGTCAGCCAATGGGTATTAGTCCTTCACGGCGTCGGTTCGGGTACTGGTATCGCGGTCCCACTGGTGGGGGTTATCAGTGGCAAGCCTGTTTTTCGAATGCGCAGCCACAACGGTTAATGCAAAAATGAGGGCGCCAAGCCATAAGGACGGTTGCCCAATTAGCCTGCGCATGAAGGTGAATGCGTTCCTGTTTTTTTGGTTAGGTCGCCTAAAGCGRATRCCRTTATCCTCTAACGCCCTGTTCCCGCGGTAAACGCGGCTTCTTACTTTGATTAAATTCCATAAGGTACGCGGTGCCTGCACTGTGTAGGGGGCWTCKYCAACCCARACKGCGCTTTCCRYRAGRTTRCGGCGKACATATTCRTCGTCACTGAGKATRTCBGGGAACGGGCCYAAYTTKTGYARRCCAAGKYTRCTGAYGGCRAAGAAACCGCCCATYTTGCGGCGATCAAARTARGGRTTTTGYTGCCARGCYTTATARAARGTTCGYACTGYCCAGCTGGAGCGCTTTGTTTCAAACTTTGCGCTGCCGTAAGCCAAATAAGCACAAGTTCGGTTGATGCGTTCCGTCAGCTTCCGGACAGCTGCAGCGCTTGTTTTGATGTCAGCGTCTAGAAACACGATGGGATGATGACTTGCTGAAGCGATGGCTTGATTTAAAGCGGTGGTTTTTGATGCAGCTTTTGAAATGATTACCTTCGCAGAAGGCGCGGCTATTGCTGTGATTTTTGCGGTGGCATCTACGCAGCCGTTACAAGCAACAATAATTTCAAACTCATTCTCGAGCGCTCCCTCAAGCAGGGTTTCCAGTGTGGTACCGATAACGGCTTCTTCGTTAAAAGCCGGGATCACAATGCTGCAGATAGGGGGCGGAGAAGAATCAAACATGAAATGCCCTTTCTACGCCTGTACCAATAAAGCTGCTAATTGCCTGAATAAGCTCAGGCTCTGCTGAGCAAGACAGCTCAGCACCTGCCTTAAGGGAATGAATTTCGTCCAGAAGTTCAACTAATTCGCCCTCGTCGTGCGCGACATGAATGCCTGCGTGGCCTTCCAAGTTAGCGATCGTCGCCAATTGGTGATCATTTCGGTGTTCGCCGTAGAGCGCCAGTCGCGGCATCACAATGATGGGCTTGCCGTATTGAAGCGCCGTCAAAATCGTGCCCATTCCAGCGTGTGAGACGATAGCTTTGCAATTCGCAACTTTATTCGCAAATTGAAGAGGGTTGAGCGTAGCGACGCTAGTGAGATTTTTTGGGGCTTCTCCTTTCTTACCTATCTGTGCAAAACAATCACTAACATGTTGTTTTATAGACCATTTATCGACGGTGTGTATTAGTCTATCAAAAGGAAGCTGGGTTCCAACGGTGGCGAATATCATAAAAAAACTCCTTCCAAGGATGGGTTCGTACCTTGGAAGGAGCAATGCGCGTGCCAGAGGGTGGGGAGGCCYTAGAGCACGCTTCCGTGCCATTCRACGYCGAATTTTTTYGCAACATCTGGCCACTGGGAGAAGACCTTGCTGGCGTGTGTGGTGGCAAGTTTCGCGGACAGGGACATATCCTCTGCGTTGGCGACGCTGTCGATAAACAGGCTYCKTGCYCCAACCARTTTAGCGAACCGGCAGGCAAAATACCCGGGCGCTGCGCCGGTGGATATGATGAYATTGGGTCGTACCCAAAGTACRAGRAAGAGGACTTTGAGAGCCATCAGCAAGAGCGATATTTTGGTATCGCGGTTTCCGTCGGGCACAGTGTGAAATGCTGCTTTTGACACATCAGTTCTGCATTTAGGGTTCACTGTCACATAGTGGACATCGCAGCCYTTAAACGCGGGYCTGAGGCGCAACATTTGGATCCAGTGCCCGCCGCCTGACGAAACAGCGAGTATTTTTGGATGTCTTTGTACCATTGGGGTGTCTCCTTGCATTCGGGGGTTATTGGCGGATTTGGCGGTAAAGTGATAACAGGCGTGATATTTTGGCCGGCCACAGCCCAATGCTTGCCATCTTGGCTAGCGCGCCTTCTGACAATCGCTGGCGCARCTCTGGCATCGCTGCYAGGGTTCTGACGGCATTWGCAATGTGCTTCGGAAAGTCCGTGGTGTTGGTAACGGCGATTTTAAAGCCGCAGCTGTCGTCCACCACATGGCCYGGCCCGCCTCGATCAGCAGCGATGACAGGKAGGCCAAAACTCATGGCCTCAAAGATAACGCAGCCGCTAGGTTCCCGGAAGCTGGGGAAGCAAAATACGTCTGCGCGTTCGTATAGCCGGTCTATTTCTTTTTTGTTCAGTTGGCCGTGAAAGGTTACGCGGTGCCGGACGCCTAGTTTCACAGCTAGCGCCTCACAAATAGGCATCTCCTCGCCGCGCCCGGCGACGTCCAGATGCAGGCCGGGAATGTCTTTTGTCTTGGCCATCGCGCGGATGCAGTCTCTAAGTCCCTTGGACCTAACGCCGCGCCCCACATGGAGCAACCGCAGGCCTTTTTTTCTGTCTGTGTGAGTATGGTTTGGGGTCTTCAACTGCGTGACGCCAAGCTCGCTTTCAACTCCAAACCGGGTCAGTGTTTTTTTACCTAATAGCTGGCCTACATAGGGTGCAACCCCGAGCACCATGCTTGCGTGTTTGTAACTCCTGCGAAGAAAAGGGTCCCACGCAAGCCTCAGACGGTCAAAGGCCCGAAGCCGCGTGAACCAAGCGCCTGATCGGCACTCTGCTTTAAAAGCGTCTGGCGTAGCGAGGCTGCCGCCCAAGGGGCCTAATACATAAGGGATATGAAACGCCACTAGCGGCGAGGGGAAGCGCAGCGCKATAGGGGAGAATTGGTGCGCAACATCAAAGTGATTACCTTCCTTCAGCAACGCCTGAATTTGTCGCTTCGCCCAGAAATAGAAGCCTGGGTAAGTGAGTTTTGCCATCGCGTTCAGCCGGGGGTACTTCAGGGCCCACACAGGTTCCGGGCGTGAGATGATTTTTACATCGGTGAATTGATCRGCGAGCGGCCTGCGKYGKGGSCGTTCTTGTGTGACCAGCGTTATATTGGCCTCTTTTGAGAGCTCACTAATCCACATATAGGCACACCATGCCTCGCCGACATCTGTGCCGTCACAGTGTGGGACGACAACAAGTACATTAAGTTTTTTYGTCATAACATTGCTCCCTTACCGCTGGGCCATACAGACGCGAACCCTTTGATAACTTCTATGGAATGTCGCTTGCGTTTGTCGGCCAAATCCGTATGCCCGAAGAGCGACCGGACGGACCAGTAAACGGCCCGGCTGGAGTTAAAGAGAAGCAACAGCGCAAATACTGCGGCTGCCATCATCTTCCCSGAATGCTTTAGATGYAGMCGCACTGTCGCCTGCGTGAGCATTAGATCACGCTTGTGGTTCAGCCCATGTGAGCTGCCACCGCCGAAATGAGTAATTTCGCCGACAGGGGCAAAATGAACATGCCAGCCCTTTTCGCGTATGCGCTTGCACCAGTCGGTTTCTTCGCCGAAGAAGAAAAAATGTTCGTCAAGTAAACCAGTGCAATTGGTACAGCTCCGACGCACCAACATRTARCARCCKGAYACTGTTTCCACATCGCCCGCTTCTTCGCGCCGCCAATCAAGCATGCGGTATCGACGGAAAAAACGTACAGCTTTTACGCGGTCRAGCGCGAATGTTTGCAGAAGCAGGTTTAGGAAACTGGGRAAYTGRCTRGTGCTATGTTGCAAGCTGCCGTCRCCGTTYAAAACCCKRCAGCCCATTATGCCKACCYYGCYATTKTTTTTCATATAGTCGAGGGAACGCTTTAACACTCGAGCGTGCACAATTGTGTCAGAGTTCAAGAGCAGAAAATAGTCGCCTAGTGACTTTTGGATCGCTTTATTATTGGCTGCAGCGAAACCAATGTTTTTTCTGTTTTCGATCAGCTGAACCATAGGGAAATCGCGGCGCACCAGACTTTGGCTGCCGTCTGAGGAGGCATTGTCGACGACAATGATCTCRAAGATGCATTGGGGMGVATGATCCARRACCGAKGTCAGGCAATCRCGTARCATGTCGCRTGTATTCCAATTGATGATGATGATGCTTAGCTCCATGCCAAATTGCTCCTTGCACTGGGTTTCGGTTGTTGGAAAGTGTGGGCMGAACTTCTCGCRCTRCAGGTAGCTGCCATGCCGCATCCAATTAGGAAGAAAAACTGAACCATGAGCGCGTTCCAGAAATGGACCGTYAGGCCTGCGACAGTGAAGCTAAGGATGGTCACCAACCACGCTTTGGCTGGGTTCCTGCAYGACCGWGATTGTCGCCCAGCTTTTTTCAGTTTGTTGCTAAGKAYGAYTATYGTGARCAGYAAGAATACYAAGGCKGGGAYGCCGTACCGCATTGTGGTRAGCARCCAAAARTTATCCATRCTCGAACTCATCCAAGGCGCGCGTATCCAGTCYCCCAAACCSAGGCCGATGATAGGGTGCCGCGCGACTTCTGCAGTRCCRTAATTCCACACATGAATRCGGTTGTAGGCRCTGTCKGCGCTGAAGGTGAGATACGATATAAATATCAAAATAGGGGACCTGTTYGAMARCARSGAGATCACCARCCAGSTRCCWATRAARARYCCKGTAAGGATGTTCCAGCGSCCGCTGATGCCTYTYGTCATTCGGTCCCATGCGATCAAACCCATTTGGAAGCCGAGCGCTGTAAAAGGACCGCCTGATAAGGAAAAAAATGTAGCCATTATAATCACGCTCAGCTTTTTTAAGGCCGCAGCGTTTAACTGGGCATCACACAAAACATAGTACGTGCCTGCAAAAGCACTGGCGACAAATACGCCGTAGAGGATGGGGTGTTCAAACGAGGCAAAGGCGCGGGCAAGGCCCAGGCGCGGCTCAACCGCGTGCGGGCCGCTTCCGCCAAAGACTGCCTGAAAGGGGTCGCGGAGTAGATGTGCGCCTGAGAAGGCCTCTAGCGCTGCAAATACCAGGAGGGTAGCTGCGATTGTAAATATGAGTCGAATTACGTTTGTGAAATCAGCCACCGTTCTGACATAAGCGCGGGCCATGGCGTAAGCGCCAAATGTCTCAATAAAATAGATGCCGGCGGTTTCAATGCCTTCTGAAAACCCCGTCGAAAAAATCAAGGCCGCTGCCGCCCAGGTGCTGTGCAGGAACAGTAAGCCGTCCGGCAGACATAGTGGAGTTTTTCGGTTTTGGAATAGTAAGCCAATGGCAGGTATAAGGAAAAATATGATCGTTAGCCGGTAAGGAGAAAGCCGTAAGGAACCGATGGATACGGATGTCTCGGGTGGCAAAGCAAAGGCAATCAACAATATTGTTATGGGCAGGGCTGGCCACGCCGCTTTTGCTTTATGTAGGGCTATACTCACCGCGAGAAATACCCGCTTGGCAGCCACTTGGTGTTTTTAGATAGGTACAGTTTCTTTTTGAATATGCGCTTTCCGGTACCAAAAACGGATTGAAACTTGGCTTTGATGGGTAGCGCCAGCCAGCAGTGGAAACTGCTTATTGTTTGGTAGGGTGCTTGCAGGCCTGAGATTCTAAGTGCCAGACTTCGTCCCCACACCGCGCCTTTCGTGGCAAATAGGTTGGGCTGTGCTTCGAAAAGTACTTCTGGGTCCTTTTTCTCTAGGAACAGGTAACCGCTGTCTTTGATTTTTTGGAGAAGCTGCCGCCCGCGTTCTGTGCGGACGACGATCAGTGATTTGCCGGGTTTGTTGCCGCCACTTGGGATATGCCACGGGTCGCCGACCGAGATATCTGCGCATTCGCCGGTGTGGTCAGCACAGGTATGACACCGCCACTGCCTGTGTTGCTGTAGTATCTCGCCCCAGCCTTCGCTGTAGCTAATGCTTTTGGTTTCCGTTCGCCCTTCAAGTGACCATTTTGCTCGCATATCGCCGGGCCATCCTTCGCCGCGGTAATCCAATTTCACAAGGGTGGCGGGTTCTGAGGGCGAAAGCCGGTCTAGTAGCGCCTTGGTTCCCTCATGGCTGGGCGTTCCAGCGCAAAATATTGAAAAGGTCAGGCCAATCTTTTCTTTCAGGGCCGGGATCAAGTCGGCTGTTTTCAAAGCGCCTGCGATGTCGCAGGGTTTGCCAATAATGACACACGAGTTTGGTGCCTTGGTCACCAGCGATAACTTGTCGCCGATACTAGCGGGTGCATAGCGCGAACCCGCGCCTTCCATCAGCTCATCCCGGTTCTTACTGATGGCAGCTTCGTTTAAGGCTGGATTGTCTTTGCGTGCCTTCACATGCAGCGCGCCGTGGAAACCTTCTTGTTCTATAGCATACAGAGCCAGTGCCGTGACGGCGCCGCCGCTCGATCCTTTATAGCGGATGGCGTGGTCCACCGCATATCCTTCCCAAACCTCTAACACCGGGCCCCATGCGCTCTCAGTGATAGATTTGGGTGATAGTTGCTTGCGACCACTGGATGCTGGGCAAGCTTCTAGAACACGGCGTTCCATTTTACCAGTAAGGGCGGCCTTAAGGCGGGGGCGTCTGTTTTCGTCAATTGTTTCTGCCATTTCGATCACGCGCGGTGCAATTGCTGCGCAGGCGCCGCAGCCCGTGCATAGCCTGTTGGCGATGATGTCCTGAAGGCTGGTTAATTGTTTGCTCATTGCGGTACCTTTTGTTGCTTGAGGGGCGCGGGTCGATTGGTGTGTGAAGAATTTCGGGCGCGGTATAAGCGGTGCTGAACTATCCATGCCAGCGCTTCCCCGATGCACGCTGTTGCCAAAAGCAGGGCCAGTGACCCGCCAAGGCTTATGCCCAGCAAAGCAAAAGGCACTACGGCCACGCGCACTAAATTGGCTTTGAAGGGAATGTCAGTTTGCCCTTGGGCCTGGGCGGCTACAGAATGCGGAGTGCGGCAAAGCCGTATGGCTTGCGCTAGGCCAACCAATAGAATGAGCGTAACTGGCATTTGAAAGTCGGGCCCGAACAAAGTCGCGAGCAAGGGGTTGGCGAGCACAACAAAACCAATAAAGAAGAGCAAAGCTAAGCCCGCCAAATACACTTGAAATTGGTCAACACGTTTTTTGAATTGAGCGAGCGAAGTTTTGGCTCTGGCGAGGACGGGAAGCCCAAGTGTTAGGGCCATGCGAGCGATGACCAACACTGGGACCAGTGCCAGCT
>JAESRJ010000146.1 GCA_016764715.1 Kordiimonadaceae bacterium
CGCGGATTTCACCAGGGTGCTTTTACCCATACCGCGTGCGCCCCACAGCAAAGCGTTATTGGCAGAGAAACCAGCAGCAAAACGCCTGGAATTTTCAACAAGTGCATTTTTCGCACGGTCGATTCCGCTTAGCAGAGCGATATCTGGGGCAGAGACCTTGCTGATGGGTTTTAGTATGGCTGCGCCAGCGTCAAAAACGAAGGCCTGCGCTGGATTTCCCGCATCAAATGAAGGGCTGGGGCTTTGGCCCTCTGTTAGCGCAGCAGTCAGCGCTTCTATCGCCTCAATCAGTGCTTTATCTGTGTCTTCTTGTTCGCCTGCCACTTGCAACCCCATTTACTGTTGCCCATTTAGGATGAAGCACATATCACGCAAGGCGGATTTAGGCGAGGCCCTTGTTGCATTTGAGCGCAGCAACGCTATAGTCCCGGCGATATGACTTAATAGCAGCGGGCCATGTAAAATAGGGCCTGCGCACAGGGAAGGTTTCACTAATGATTTTAGCCGCAGTAGCAATTATTCAGGCACCACCAGAGTCCAGCCTTATCGAAACGATGGCGCCGCTACTGCTCATTGGTGTGGCGTTTTGGTTTCTGATTCTGCGCCCACAGAATAAGAAAATGAAAGAGCACCGCGAAACTGTGAATAACATGCAGCGCGGCGACACTGTGGTAACGGCGGGTGGGATCATTGGCAAAGTCCTTAAAGTGAAAGAGGGCAACGAGATTGAGATTGAAATTGCCAAGGACGTAAAAATTAAAGTCGTGCAAAGTACCATCAGCGAAGTGCGCACAAAAGGCGCCCCTGTTAAAGTGGCYGCYAAAGAAAAAKCTGAGAAAAAAGAAACCAAAGCGAAAGCTRCCAAGAAAAAATARARGYYRGTRWGGCYGCNTTNATGYGGCCCMWRGCTGATCAAGGGGATAATAGATGTTGAACTTTCCGCGCTGGAAAGTGGTGATGATTGTTGGGTTCGTGCTGTTTGGCATCCTAACGGCACTGCCAAACTTTCTTTCAGAAAAACAGGTAGCAAGTCTGCCCGGTTTTATGCCGTCAGATACACTCAGCCTAGGGCTTGACCTTAAAGGCGGCGTCTATCTTCTTTTCGAGGCAAAAACCGAAGACATTATTTCTGCGCGGATGAAAAATCTTGCGACGCAAATTCGCGACATCAGTTCAACTGAAGGGCGTAGGCGGGATAATGAGCGCTCGGAACGCGTTCGTTTTGATAATGTGACTGTAAATGGACATTCCGTAACGTTCAAGCTTCGCGACATCGCCCATGAGCAAAAAGCATTAGATTTGTTAGAGCCCGTAACTCAGGCCCAAGTAGGAGCTGGTATTACAGGCGYCGGCGTCACAGAAATTGAACTGGAACAGGTCGGTGATCAGTTTGTCCTAACGCTTACAGAACCAGGCATTGTCAGGTTGCAAAGGGGCGCTATTTCAACCTCTATTGAGGTTATCCGCCGCCGGGTCGATCCCGACGGTGTGAAGGAAATATCGTTAAAGCCATCCGGCGATAACCGGATTATTCTGGAAGTTCCTGGCGCAAATGACACGCAGGAAATTATTGATTTGGTCGGGAAGACCGCACGTCTTTCTTTCCATGATGTGGTGACCACGTTGTCGCCTCGCGAAATCCAGGCAGGGCCGCTTCGCCCGCGCCAGTTACGGAAAGTCCTTAAGCGCGGTGGCTACATCGTTATTAAGGAACGAGAAATTGTTTCAGGAGATGATTTGACAGATGCGAGGCCTTCCTTTGATGATCAAGGCCAGCCGGCTGTTTCCTTTGTGTTTAACAGCCGGGGGGCTCGTAGGTTTGGCGATCACACCCGAAAGAATATCGGGCGACCATTTGCCATTTTGCTTGATGATATTGTCATTAGTGCCCCTAGAATTGTTTCGCCTATTTTGACAGGCAGTGGACAGATTACCAATATGGGTTCTGTCGCTGATGCGACGGAGCTGGCGACCTTGCTGAAATCTGGCGCCTTGCCTGTTGAACTTTTCGTCAAAGCACAAAAAACGGTTGGCCCGGATATGGGCCAAGACGGTGTGGATGCAGGCAGCCTTGCCGCGATGATTGGTTTCATTGCTGTGGTAGTATACATGGTTCTTAGTTACGGCCGTTTCGGCTTGGCTGCGAATGTCGCGCTGATCRWWWMTCNTRWTTAWRMTCWTKRRCYTNCTRANCTNNMSMRRYSYWWYSYTKAMASKKCCANNYWTYKYAKKYAKARTRMWGWYRMTWGRKRYGGCRGTNNTKACNGCCAACRNTRSYKSWRKWSGANAYRCANWASKGRKRAKYRWCRRCTRGGACGTAAACCATTCCAAGCTTTTGCCAATGGGTATGAGCAAGCTTTCTCAACCATCATGGATGCGAATATCACCACGTTTATCGCGGCTGCCGTTCTTTACATGCTTGGAACTGGCCCGGTTCAGGGCTTTGCCGTAACACTGGCGTTTGGTATTTTAACGTCGATGTTCACTGCGATCCTGCTCACACGTCTCATTCTTGCAACCTGGCTGAAGCGCGCGCGCCCAGCTAGATTGCCTATATAGGGGAGAGACAGATGTTGTTACGTCTCGTACCAGAAAATACCGATGTCAAATTTCTCGGCATGCGGAAAATTGCACTTACCATATCCGTTTTCTTAGTTTTGGCGTCCGTTGCTCTCTTTGCGGTGAACAGCCTCAACTACGGCATCGACTTCCGTGGCGGCGTGAATTTGTTGATGAAATCTGATAATGCCACTGCGGATATCAGTAAAATCCGTACGGTTCTTGCCGATGTGGTTGATGGCGGCATCGCCGTTAAAGAATTTGGATCCCCAAAAGATGTTGAGATTGGCATTCGCGCGCAAGACAATGCCGAAGCCGACAACGAAGCCCTTAAAGCCATTCTCGCGACTTTAGAGACTGAAATGCCTGATCTTAAATTTCAGTCATCCGAAGGAATTGGGCCAGAGGTTTCTGGTGAATTGAAAGAAAAGGGTGCCATTGCGATTACAGTCGCTGTGTTTGCGGTGCTGCTTTATATCTGGGTCCGATTTGAATGGCAGTTCGGCGTCGGCGCCGTTATCGCGCTGGTACACGACGTGACGTTGACGATCGGTTTCTTCTCAATCACGGGCCTTGAGTTTAACCTGTCGATCATCGCTGCACTTCTTACGATCGTTGGCTACAGCCTAAATGATACGGTGGTGGTTTATGACCGTGTGCGGGAAAATGTACGAAAATTCCGTAAGAAATCAATGGAAGATGTGCTTGATCTGTCGCTGAACCAAACCCTTAGCCGCACTGTTATGACATCTGTGACGACGCTATTGGCCCTAGTAGCACTTTTTGTGTGGGGTGGCCCTTCGATCAGCGGCTTTACGGCTGCGATGATCTGGGGCGTCGTTGTCGGTACTTATAGTAGTGTGTTTATTGCATCGCCGATGTTGCTTACCTTCAAGCTGGACCGTGCGATGATGATTAATGAAGACGATAAAAATGATCCAACGGTAGATAAATCAAAACTTACACCGTTTGATCATGTCTAACAGCGAACTCGGGTAGCGCACCTATGGCCGATACGCCAGATTCAAGCAGTGTTTTCATGGAGCAGCAGGACGGTGACGGCCTGCTGCTTGTGGAAGGCTACGGCGGTGGCGGCTTTCGTTTCCTAGGGAAGCGGTTTGACGGTAGCGTTCTGGTGACTGAAACCGGATTTTTCCCTGTATCTGCAAACAGTGTTGCAGAGCTTGCCCCCGCGGACATAGAAGGTCTTCTTACTGGCGGCGTTAAACCTGAAATTTTGCTTGTGGGCACAGGTGACCGTATGGCGCTGTTGCCAGCAGACTTCCGCAATTATCTGTTGGCGCAGGGCATTAACGGCGAGCCAATGGACACAGGAGCTGCTTCGCGCACCTTCAACGTACTACGCATGGAAGACCGAAAAGTTGCGGCTCTGCTTATTCAGGTCGACTAAATCGGCGCAGCTGRCGWKGGTTTTTATCCCGCAAAATACCACTTACCGCAGCTTTCACTCCGCTTACCGCTAATCAGTTTGCCGGTAGGCGGTTCAGGCGCAGGTTTGCTCTCAGAAAAGTGATGGGCTTGTCCCCGGTTTCCGCCGAACAAGCTAAACATACATATAGCTGACAGCAGACGGAGAATAAAAATGAAGCTCAATCGTAAAATATCAGGCCGCACGTTGATGGTTGCGGGTGTTTCCCTCATGGCCATGGTTGCCGCGTCTGCTTCTTACGGCTTTGCCGCGCGCCACGATGATGACGAAAAATCTAAAAAGCGTGAACGCACAGTTGTTGAATTCACGACAGACAACGGCCATTTCGTTGTTGAGCGGAAAGACGGCAAAGTTTATGTCAACGGCGAAGAAGTATCTTCCGAGAACGGCAAGGTAATTGAACTGCAACGTCACGGCGGCAAGCTGGTGATAAACGGGAAAGAGTTTATCGTGGATAGCAGGGTTATCGTTGACGGTGAGGGTAATGCCTTCTTCGGGGACGGCAACCGGCTTACAATCAATGGCAAAAATATCGAAAATCTCGAGTGCCTGCACGAAATGAAGACAGACGGCGACGCAGAAGAAGGCGAAGAAACTGCAGAATTATCGGATGATGAGGACGCTAAAGATGTCTGCAAATCCGTCTATAGTTTCAATTTCAACGATGATGGACACGGCGTCGGTGACCTCAAACGTTTCAATTTCCACTTTGGCGGCAAAGGCGGCGATCATAAACGCGAATGGTTCAGCAACAAAAGAGGCGGTCATACCTTCAGTTTCAATAGCGGCGATGCGGRCAGTGTGAACAAGGACGCGATTGCAGAAGTTGAGAAATCACTTGAAAGCGTTGAGAAACGTTTAAAGAAAGCCAAAAAGAGATCTGAGAAAAAGGCGCTGAAAGCCGCGAAAGCGGGCTTAGAGACTGCGCTTAAGGCTTTGAAGTCCGGTGGTGGTCGCGGGAACACGATGTTCTTTGGTGGCGGCGACTTGGCCTTTGGTCATGGCGGCGATGCACGGCTTTACGAGTTTAAGAATAGGCATAATTTCCGCGGCAAAATTCGCGGGGAGTTGAAAGAGCTTCTTGAGGGTCTTAAAGGCGAGCAAGACGACATCCATGAGATGCGGATTGAAATCCTTGATGATGTATCCGGACTGCGGGAAGTGATCAAAGATTCGATGAGAGATATCGAGATCGAGCTCGAGTCAGGGGAACACGAAGTTCAAGTGCTACGGTTTGGTGACCTTAAAGGCCTACACCGCAGACTGGAAGGCATGGAAGAAGAGCAGCTTAAAGCTCTGAAGCGTGCAGAAGAGAGGCTCAAGCGCCGCCGTGAGGAGCTTGAGAAACGGTTAGAGGAAAAGAAAAGTCGCGACAGCAAGGATAAATAAAACTCGCAGATAAAAATTATAGCGAGAGAAGAACGAGGCAGTTTCGACTGCCTCTTTTTTTTGTTTCGTTAGGCTGTCACGGCGACATACAGCGCAGGGTCCAACCAAGCCTTGGTTGCTTCTTCAAAATTAAACACCTTCGGCCCGATCAAGTTAGGCTTGAAACCACCACAAGACCAAGCCTTGAGCGCAGGCCCGTGGCCGTGCCTACAATTAGGGCGCGCTAAAGTATAATTCAGGCCCTTGTAATACATCTCCATTAGCGGGAAGTCCGGTGCTTTAAAAGGCGGGGCTACCGACGTTAGGTGCGCCGCGGGGCCACACGCATGAATGGCCGCAAGCAACGCATCCGTATCGCCTGCGGCGTCGACAACGATGTCAAAACTTGGGATAGGGACTTCTTCTATAACTGTAAACGTTTCTGCGCCGTAGGCCTTGGCCGCGTCTCTGTTGCGTTCAGAGCTATCCACATAAACAGTGCGGCTAGCACCCAGGGTTATCGCTAAGGCTGCTGCGTAAATGCCGATCACAGGAGCCGCGCCGCCCATGACGAGCACAGTGCCGCCAGGTCTTGCGTCAAGTTGCGGCCCCACCGCGCGCCAGGCATCAGTTGCCATATCTGTTAGGCCCATCATGCTGGCGTGGTCTGCGTCCTCGGGGATGGGCACCAACATACCAGTGGCAAAAGGAACGTGCACTAATTCCGCTACGCCGCCGCCATAATCACCGTCGCGGCCCATGCCGTAACTCGCACCGAGTGGTACCGCTTCGCAGCGCCCGGTCTCGCCCGCACGGCACATGCGGCATATGCCGCAACTGATTTGTGACGGCACAATAACCGTTTGGCCTACTTTGAAGTGATTGGCTGCGTTTTCACCTAAGTCGGTGATTATCCCAATAATTTCGTGGCCTATTGGCTCCCCTGTGGCCATAGGCATTCTGCCGGACAGATACAGGGTGTCCAGGTCGCATCGCCCCATGATCTTGGGCCGAACCAGGGCTTCATCGGGCCCTTGAAGGATGGGTGCTACAATGTGTTCCCAATCCAGCCGTCCGGGTTCGATAAAGATCAAGCGTTGCATGTGTTTTCCTTGCTACAGAATCTAGTCGTTCAAACGTGGTGTATCTTAATTAGACTGATCAGTCTATATGTCAAGTCTCCGTCTTTAAACAGCAAAATTTGTGGTTTGGTTTTGGTAATAGAATTTCAAAAAATAGAAAAAAACATTCCATTCATTGCGCTATATATGGTACGTGCGGGAAGCGCACTATGAACACGTAGGCGCGATCAATATGCCCACTGGTCTATGACCAATTGAATGAAGTATGAGTATCACCATGACCAAAAATGAATTCTACCGAATCCGCAGACTGCCGCCGTATCTCTTTGCTGAAATCAACGGCATGAAAGCAGCGGCGCGAGCGAGAGGCGAAGATATCATTGATTTGGGCATGGGTAATCCTGACATGCCGACACCACAGCATATTGTTGATAAACTGAAGGAAACGGTGGACGATAAAACCACGCACCGCTATTCGACTTCGCGCGGGATTTTGGGACTTAGAAAAGCGCATGCAGCCTATTATCAGCGCCGGTTCGGCGTAACGCTGGACCCGGAAACTGAGAACATCGTTACCCTAGGGTCGAAAGAAGGCTTGGCGAACTTGGCGCAAGCGATCACAGCGCCCGGCGATGTGATTTTATCACCAAACCCTAGTTATCCTATCCATCCTTACGGGTTTATGATTGCAGGTGCTTCAGTACGCCATATTCCAATTGGGCCGGGCACAGATTTCATGCAGGAACTTGTACGCGCCGTGCAGCACAGCGTACCAACACCAAGTGCGTTGGTTCTTTGCTATCCTTCAAACCCAACTGCAGAAGTCGTTGATCTCGATTTTTATCAGGAAGTTGTCACTTTTTGTATCAAACACGGCATCTGGATATTGTCCGACCTTGCCTACGCGGAAATCTATTTTGACGACAACCCGCCGCCGTCCATTTTGCAAATTCCAGAAGCGCGGACCTGTGCAGTTGAATTTACCAGCATGTCCAAAACCTATTCCATGGCTGGGTGGCGCGTCGGATTTGCTGCTGGGAATACTGAGTTGATCGAAGCCCTTGCGCGGGTGAAAAGCTATTTGGATTACGGGGCTTTTACACCT
The DNA here is from genome assembly GCA_016764715.1 of Kordiimonadaceae bacterium. Taxonomy (GTDB): domain Bacteria; phylum Pseudomonadota; class Alphaproteobacteria; order Sphingomonadales; family Kordiimonadaceae; genus Kordiimonas. The sequence goes on from JAESRJ010000146.1 coordinate 7,565, forward strand.
ATTCAAGTGGCGGCTGTTGCGGCTCTAAACGGCCCGCAGGACTGCATTGAACTCCATAGAAATACTTATAAACAACGCCGCGATGTATTGGTCGCTGGGCTTGCCGCCGCAGGTTGGGATATTCCTAGCCCCAAAGCAACGATGTTTGCCTGGGCACCTATGCCCCCAGAATTTATCGAAATGGGATCAATGGAGTTCTGTAAGCTATTGATGGAGCACGCTAAAGTCGCAGTATCGCCGGGCGCAGGATTTGGCGAATACGGGGAAGGCTATGTGCGTATTGGGCTAGTGGAGAATGAGCAACGCATTCGCCAAGCTACTCGTAACATTAAGAAATTCATGTCCGAGAAGGACAAGCATATTTCCCAGTGGCGTGCTACTAAGACCGCTGACTAATCACTTTTGAAAAATGGAACTTACTATGGCTAAAGACCGCGCCCTTAAAATTGCGATTGCGGGCCTCGGAACTGTGGGTGTTGGGGTTGTCAAAATCCTGACACAACATGCTGAATTAATGGGGGCGCGCGCCGGGCAGGCCATCGAGATTATTGCGATTTCCGCACGGGATCGTAGCCGCAATAGAGGCGTAGACCTAACGAGCTACAGCTGGAGCGATAATCTTGTTGATCTCGCGGCGATTGAAGACGTGGACATCATTGTGGAATTGGTTGGTGGCAGTGACGGACCGGCGCTGACGCTGGCGCGCACAGCACTTGCTGCAGGAAAATCTTTTGTAACGGCGAATAAAGCACTGATTGCCGTGCACGGGCGTGAACTTGCAGCCCTTGCCGAAAAAACTGGTGCCACCTTGCGGTTTGAGGCTGCGGTGGCCGGTGGTATTCCTATTTTGAAATCGCTTGCTGAAGGACTCGCAGGTAATCATATCTCTGGGCTCTACGGAATTCTGAATGGCACGTGCAATTATATTTTGACGCGGATGGAACGCGAAGGTTTGTCCTTCGGTGAGGTGCTCGCGGACGCTCAGCGACTGGGCTATGCCGAAGCGGACCCAAGTTTTGATATCGACGGTATTGATACTGCGCACAAGACAGCTATTCTAGCGGCGCTCGCCTTTGGGACGGCACCATCAATGGATATGACGATTGAAGGCATTCGTAATATCGCGCCCGTCGATATCGACTATGCCAAAGAACTTGGATACCGGATCAAGCTGCTCGGTGTTGCCCGGCAGACTGAAGAAGGTGTTGAAACGAGCGTCCACCCGGCAATGGTACCGCTTGCGGCTCCGTTGGCCAAAGTTATGGATGCACTCAACGCTGTTGTCGTGCAAGGGGACCATGTGGGCGAGACCGTTTATACGGGCGCAGGCGCGGGCGAAGGGCCAACGGCTTCTGCGGTTGTCGCCGATATAATTGATATCGCACGCGGAAACAGCTACCCGGCCTTTGGCGTGCCAACGGATGCCTTGAAAGACCTGCCTGCAATGCCACCGGGTCAACATAAGGGCACATTTTATGTGCGTCTGCGGGTCGAAGATGCGTCGGGCGTTATGGCAGATATTACCGCCGTTTTGGCGCGGGAAAACGTCTCAATTGAAAGCATGTTACAGCGCGGCATGGCACCTGGCGGGGGCGTCTATATTATCCTAACAACGCATCTCACCGCGGAAGCGGCCGTTTCTTCTACACTGAAACATTTTACTAAACTGGAATGTGTGCTAGAGACCCCGACAATGATAAGAATTGAAGCGTTCTGATAGGGGAGCACACCATATGCCACAGGACCTGAACCGCACACTAGTTTTGGAAGTTGTTCGAGTAACCGAAGCGGGCGCTGTTGCTGCCGCTAAATGGACCGGACGMGGCGACGAAAARGCKGCKGAYGCTGCYGCYGTTGAAGCYATGCGCRAWNGNSCNTTTRACNAMATYACCNRWYCKRYRKCACSSWYRKWAYTNGGYGAWRKYRWGCGCGACGAAGCGCCGATGCTTTACATCGGTGAAAAAGTTGGTGCTGGCGGACCGCGTGTTGATATCGCGCTTGATCCGCTAGAAGGCACGACCATCTGCGCCAAGGCCATGCCAAATGCACTGGCCGTTCTCGCGATCTCCGTTGACGGCGGCCTCTTGCATGCCCCTGATGTATATATGGACAAAATCGCTGTAGGCGGCGGTTTGCCAGACGGCGTGATCGACCTTGATAAAACACCAACTGAAAATGTTGAAGCCGTTGCTAAAGCCAAAGGTAAAGCGCCAGCAGACATTATGGTTTGTGTTTTGGACCGCCCGCGCCATCAGAAAATTATCGCGGAACTCCGCGCTATTGGGTGTGGTATAGCCCTGATTGGTGACGGCGATGTCGCAGGCATTATTGCAACAACGGATGCCAAGACAGGTATCGACTTATATATCGGCTCTGGCGGCGCGCCTGAAGGCGTACTTGCTGCTGCTGCCCTTCGCTGTATTGGTGGCCAGATGCAGGGCCGCTTGCTGTTCCGGAACGATGATGAAAGAGCACGGGCTTACAAGTGGGGCATCACAGACCTAAACCGCCTCTACCACCTTCGGGACTTGGCGTCTGGCGATGTGATTTTCGCGGCCACTGGCGTTACTGAAGGATCGCTTCTTGAAGGGGTTCGGTATACGCCTGAAGGGATCACTACTGAAACACTTACTATGCGGTCTAAAACCAAAACCATTCGCCGTATTCAGGCCATTCACGGCCCTAACGGCGCTAGCTAAGAAACGGGCACTATGCCAGCTAATGTAAATTCGGATATCTCCGACGATGCAGCGAACTCTCTATTGGGGGTTCGCTGTTCTGCTTTGGGGCAACAGTGGCAAATGCGGCCCTATATGGAGCGTCACGCAGAAGCAATTGCCAGCAGGCTGGGCGTGCCTCTTGTGGTGGGCCAGCTTATCGCGGGCCGAGGGATCAGCATCGATGATGCGGATGTTTTTTATAACCCGACCCTTAAAAACAGCTTGCCTGATCCTTCGACGTTAAAGGATATGGATAAAGGCGCTGCTCGCCTCGTTCGCGCCATCGACCAAGGCGAAGAGATCGCCATTTTTGGTGATTATGATGTAGACGGTGCTACTTCCAGCGCCGTGTTGCACCGGTTCTTGTCTGCAGTTGGTGCGAAGGTGCGTATTTACATCCCGGACCGCATGACAGAGGGCTATGGCCCCAATGCCAAAGCGCTGATCGGCCTGCGGGGCGCGGGTGTTGATCTGGTGCTCACCGTAGACTGCGGAATTCTCTCATTTGAGCCGCTGGAGGCCGCCCATAAGGCTGGACTTGAGGTGATTGTGGTTGATCACCATAAAGCCGAGGCACGGCTGCCTATTGCCGCGGCTGTGATTAACCCTAACAGGTTGGATGATGACAGCGGGCAGGGCCAATTGGCGGCTGTTGGGGTTTCTTTTCTGCTGGCAGTGGCTGTGAACCGCCTATTGCGGGAGGCAGGTTATTACGGTGATGAGATCCGCGAACCTGATCTGCGTTCGCTTCTGGATATAGTGGCCCTTGGCACTGTTGCGGATGTCGTGCCGCTTACGGGTGTGAACCGGGCACTTGTGGCGCAAGGGCTTACTGTAATGGCGAGCAGGCGCAATGTGGGGCTTGCAAGCTTAGCAGACGTTGGGCGCATTGCAGAGGCACCTACAGCTTACCACGCAGGGTTCATTCTTGGGCCACGGGTCAATGCAGGTGGCCGGGTGGGACAATCGCATCTTGGGGCAAAGCTGCTCAGCAGTAACGACCCTATTGAAGCACGGCAGATCGCTGAAAAACTCGATAAATATAATGATGAGCGCAGGGCTATTGAAGCCGAGGTTCTAACTGCAGCGACTGAGCAAACGGAAGCCAAATACGGCATTGAAGGTGCACCGGACACCATAGTTGTTGCCTACGGTGAGGGCTGGCATGTGGGCGTGATCGGGATTGTAGCAAGTCGCCTAAAAGATAAATACGGCCTGCCCACGCTGGTTATTGGTAGTGACGGTGCAGCGGCCACGGAAGCCAAAGGCTCTGCCCGGTCGATCAGCGGTGTTGATTTGGGGGCGGCTGTTATTGAGGCAGTTCAGCAGGGTGTACTTTTAAAAGGCGGAGGGCACGCGATGGCCGCCGGTTTAAGCGTTGAGCCTAGCCGGGTCGGTGAGCTTACGGAGTTCCTCAAGCAGCACTTGAAAAGTCAGGTGGCAAAAGCCCGCGAAAGCAAAACGCTGAAAGTTGATGCTGTGGTGGCGCTAACAGGTGCCACTGTGCATCTGATTGACCAGATTGAAAAAGTTGGGCCCTTCGGCGCAGGCAATCCGGGCCCGCGGTTCGTGCTACCAGAACTTGATCTAATAAGAGTAGACCGGGTAGGGCAGAATCACTTGCGCTGCATTTTTAAATCAAAAGACGGAAAATCGATTAAAGTGATGGCATTTCGGCAGGCCGATGAGCCGATGGGSCATYTRCTGCAAACAGGTATCGGTAGRCGCTTYCATGTGGCAGGAAAGCTGAAAAAAGACACYTGGAGTGGTACACCAAAGGCMGAGTTATTGCTGGACGATGTGAGCCTRATWGGGGCCCCGTAAAAAAACTGTAAAAAAGGTGTTGACCCGGGGAGGCCTGCCCGGTAGATAAGCCTCCGTCGAGACGCTCCGGCGGCAAGACAAACTTCGATACGGTCCCTTCGTCTAGTGGCCTAGGACGCTGCCCTTTCACGGCGGAAACACGGGTTCGAGTCCCGTAGGGATCACCATACCAAGAAATTGGTATTGAAACTAAACGACTATTTTAAAAAAGTGTCTAACCTTGGCCAAAGGTTAGGCGCTTTTTTGGTTTTAAGCGCTCAATAGCACCCTTTGTTAATTTAAAGGTTTTCTCGCTAGCGCTCTCTCATTCTTTGATGGTTTACGCAATGCTAACCAATTTATGGTGAAGTTAGCTATTCCTTTCCATTTTAAATAAGGGAGACGAAGTATGGACGCGAGCAATCTAGAAGACACCGCCCTTATCAAAGACATCGTGGACTTTTTGCTGACAAAAGTGGAGCGTACGYCWGCGCGGAACCGTAGGGCCGTCTTGCACGCYACTATTGAAGCGGCCGCATCTGTCATTGCGCTTGAGACATGCCTCGAAAGTGCGAAAAACTCGTATGACAGAGCAGAAGCAGACCGCCGTGCTGATAAAAGTGTGCGAACGTTTGAACGAGTATTACGTACTGAAGTGCAGCATTTTTTCGATGTGAGAGATTTTTTTACTGTTAATGAGACCAAGATGAGGTTTCGGATGCTGCCCCTGCCGCCCAAATCCAGCGATTACGAATGGATGAATGAGCGGGCCCGGCGTTTGGGTATACTGGCGAAATACACCGGGACAGGGAACCTAGAGCCTAACCGTGACTATGCAGCAATACCGGATCTGGTCTATTCGTTCGACACGGCACTGTTGACGAAAGACATTGTCTCCGCAGAGGCCCAAAAAGCCCCCAATGGCTGGGAGCGAGTTTGAAACTTAGGGCATTACCATTCCAGCCAGCAAGTTTTACAACTGAATTAAGGGCCGTAATAGACAATATTGTCAGGCGTCTTAATATTTTGATAGATGTGTGGCGCTGAAATTCAACGTTTTTCGTATTGAAAAGATTGAAACTACGGCTGAAGTATTGACAAGCCAATTCTCAATATACTATTAATAAGTGTATTGATGCTCGCAGTCTATGTATTGACCCCCAATCCTCCGCTGCGCATTGATAATTTTAGAAGGGCCTCATGCACTATGGGGCCCTTCTTTTATGAGGAGTATGCTTTTCTCAAGTGTGTCGAATAGCGGTGTTCGCCTTACCAGATTGGTGCAGCAGGTTACTTTGCCCCAGCAGAGCCAAATTTTTGCCTTGTTTCAATCAAGTTTTCTAGCGAAGGTAACTAAATGGAAATTAATTGCGGGCTATTATGTTGTTATGAAACGTATTTTTGATGCTTTGAGTATAAGCTGTGTAGTGGCGTTCGTGTCCGTTGCGTCTGGCGCCGTGGCTGCGGATAAAACACTGCTGGATACTGCGGTGGGCACATCTGGACTAATTGATGCAGGCAATAAAGGGGGGATATTCATTCGCGAGTTGCGTGTGCTCTCCTACAATATAAATGGGTTACCGCCGCCTGTAAAAAAGGGTAGGGGGCCGCATTTTGAACGTATTGCTGAGCTGCTGAAGGAACGCCGTGCCAATGGCACGCAGCCGCATGTGGTTCTTATTCAAGAAGCTTTTGACGGCCGCACAAAAATTGTGGCCGAAAAAACTGGCTATAAATACGTTCTATATGGTCCTGGCAGAAAAGATACATCCAAGCTGGGTAGAGTTCATTGGGCGCAACAAACGCGTAAGCCCTATATGAGCTTTTCTGACCCGCAAAAATTTACGGGTAGCGGCCTTATGATTTTGAGTGATTTCCCCATCATCGAGGCTTTTCACAAAACCTTTAACTCTGACGAATGTGCGGGAATTGACTGTTTGTCAAACAAATCCATATTGTTCGCACGCATACAAGTGCCGGGGGTTAGCGAACCGGTGGACATAATCAATAGCCACTTTAATTCGCGGAGTGCCGCCAAAGCCCCTAAGAAAATATCCTTGCGTATCCACAAAAGGCAGGCGGATGTACTGAAGTGGTTTATTGAAAAGACATCTGTTGGTAACCCGTTAATATTGGCCGGGGACTTCAATACCAAGCAGCCTGCTCGGTATGAGTATTTTAGCAAGCTTATGGGCCTAAGAGATGCAGGTGAAAAATGTGTGGCAGATACTGTGACTTGCACAATTTCTGTGGATACAAAAATTGATATGGTGCTTTATAATACTAATGATAAACATTTCTTCGAAAACGGCTCTAGGGTTCAAGTATCCCCCCGTTTTATTGAACGTAATTTTGATGAAGTGATAAATGGCAAGCCGCTTTCGGACCATTTGGGCTATGAAGTGGTTTATACTTTTTCTTCCTTGCCTTGAGTTCGTTTTTTCGGCAGGTATTTTTCCAAGCATTCCTACGGACGACCAACGTGAAACATTCAATATTTATTCTTACGATTGCCGCAGCCCTTGTTTTGCCGCAGTCAGCCCTCGCTTCTGCAACAGGCACACGTCACCAAGAAGAACCGATTTTCATCGAGTCTATTGAACTGGAAGATGATCGTAAGCGCGATAACTGGGCGGGGCGTTTTAGCCTTGGGTTGCTGTATGCGCCTATTTTCCCGGGTAGTTCAGAGCAGACCGTTAGGTTGGCGCCTGATATAAAATTTAATTACCGAGATTTGTTTTTTGTTGAAAACACCTCAATTGGGTCAGTGATATATAAACAGCGTTTAGTCCGCGCAGGCATCATTGGCCGTTTCTCTATCGGACGGCCAAATGGTTTGCCGGTTGTCAATTTGGATAACATTAAAGGGATTGGCGAAGCCTTCGAAGTTGGCGTGTTTGCAGGAACGTCTCTTTATAAATTGTTCGTCACAGCAGAGGCCTATTTTGATGTATCGGGTGTTCATGGCGGTGCGTCGGTGGAACTGGAAGGCGGCTATACCTTTGAGCTGAATTCTAATTTCAAATTTACGCCGGTAATTGGAGCGCTGTGGGGGTCCAGAAATTATTTACAAACCTATTTCGAAACGCCGGGCGATAGTGAAAGCTTTCAGGCCAAGGCCGGTGTGTACGAAATGTTTGGCGAAGCTGCTCTTGAACAGCGACTTAGCGAGAAATGGCTAATCAAGGGGACAGCTCGGTTAAGTTATTTGGTTGGCAGCTCAGCTAGAAGCCCTGTTGTTCTCAGCGGGGCAGGCTCGCGTGTGCAGCTGGCTTCGTTTATTGCGCTGGTTAAGTTATTTTAGCGCAACTATTGCGACCGCTTCAATCTTTGGCGTTTAAGAACGCCCGCGCAGCTTCCCCAAAAGACCGGAAAATCAAGGTCGACTGTTTGTCGTTCCAAGCATCCCATTCAGGGTGCCACTGCATACCAAGAGCATAGCCCTTTGCTCTGCGCACGGAAACGGCCTCTACTGTACCATCGTCTGCTGTGGCTTCCACCATTAGGCTAGGAGCAACTAGGTTCACGCCCTGGCCGTGTACGGAGTTCACGGTGAAGCGGTTTGTCGGTAATATGCCTTGCAGTAAGCTGCCGTCCGTTAACGTGATCTCGTGGGAGGGGCCATATTGGACCTCAACTGGCTCAGAAGTATCTTCCCTATGGTCGAATTTGCCAGCTACGGTGTGTAGTTCAGGGTGCAGCGTTCCGCCAAGTGCGACGTTCAGTTCCTGAAAACCGCGACAAATTGCCATAAGCGGTAGTCCTGCCGCTATTACCTGCGGAATTAGGGGCAGAGTGTTTTTGTCTCGGGTTGGGTCTTCTGTTTCGCCTTCGGTTGCTGCGGCTAAGCCGTAGTGATGCCGCTGGATGTTGCTGTAGGCGCCAGTGAACAAAATGCCGTGGGCGAAGGTCAGGATTTCAGCAGGCGGTATTGGGTCGTTTAAGGACGGCAACAGGACAGGGGTTACGCCCGCACAGCGCACCAGGGCCTGAACATATTTGTCAGCGGCTTGGTGGAAGGCGTGGGGGCCTTGCTGGCTTGTTTCGCATATGATTGCCACAACTGGTTTCATGTGGGTTGCCTTTAAGTTACCGACTTAGTTTCCGTTCTTACTTCTTCTGCCCACTCAAGCATATTCTTTTCAATGAAAACGAAAACCACTATCCACAGGAATGCGTCCCAGAAGTCCAAAAGGGCTGACAAATACCCCCAATATATTGCCGCTGCCAAAAGAATGATATAAAGCGCGCCTTTAATGTAMYGCCMWWSATTNNTYRSKYKCTNTMRWAWKAGSSYKCYYRAANTACGGCSYWAKCWNAAYYKSYARRACRAMNASCRRNACGRTSSANCRCKAYSNACYYAWTCYTCRCSCAGGYYRTKGGCRTTCARTYATRACGATCTNGTTATCAARCTCTSAGCAATTGAACTMTCGGAATAATTCTGGCACCTATAGGCCGAATAAGAATTTAAGGACTAAAAATGAAACTTCAAAATAGCGCACTTTTCAAAGAACARGCCTACATAGACGGTGAATGGATMAGTGCTGAGGCCACKTTTGAAGTGAAAAACCCGGCTACGGGTGAAGTGATTGCCAATTTGCCGCAATTGGGCGCTGACGAGACCCGCGCTGCGATTGCATCCGCAGAGATTGCCCAGAAAATATGGGCAAAACGCACAGCGAAAGACCGCTCCGCTATTTTGAAGCGTTGGCACGATCTAATTATGGCATCGCAGGATGACTTGGCGGTGATCTTGACCACTGAAATGGGCAAGCCACTGGCTGAAGCCAAAGGCGAGATTGCCTACGGTGCCAGTTTCATTGAATGGTTCGCAGAAGAAGGCAAGCGCGTTTACGGGGACATCATTCCGTCGCACCAAACTGACAGGCGCATTCTTGTCACCAAACAGGCCATCGGCGTTGTCGCGGCCATTACGCCTTGGAATTTTCCAAATGCGATGATCACCCGTAAAGTGGCGCCCGCGCTGGCGGTAGGCTGCGCTGTTGTGGTGAAGCCTGCGTCGGAAACGCCCTTGTCTGCGCTCGCGCTTGCCGTGCTTGCTGAAGAAGCAGGCCTGCCAAAGGGGCTGCTGAACGTGGTTGTTGGAACTAATTCGCGCGCCATCGGCGGTGAGCTCTGTTCTAACCAAGCCGTGCGCAAACTTACGTTCACAGGTTCTACTGAGGTTGGCCGCATTTTGATGCGCCAGTGTTCTGAAGACATTAAGAAGCTGTCCTTGGAACTGGGCGGCAACGCACCGTTTATTGTTTTTGACGATGCTGATCTGGATGCCGCCGTTGAAGGTGCAATTGCCTCCAAGTACCGGAACTCTGGCCAAACATGCGTATGCGCCAACCGGCTTTATGTGCAGGCCAGCGTTTATGATGTTTTCCTTGAGAAGTATGTTGCTGCTGTGCGCGGTATGAAAATAGGCAACGGCGCAGACGAAGGCGTTGTGCAAGGGCCGCTTATAACCGTTAGTGCCGTGGAAAAAGTTGAGGAACATATCGCTGACGCCGTGGCAAAGGGCGCGAAAGTGATTGAAGGCGGCAACCGTCATGCCTTGGGTGGCAGCTTTTTTGAGCCAACTATTATGCGGGATGTAACGCGTGAAATGAAAGTGGCGCGCGAAGAAACTTTCGGGCCCCTCGCGCCTGTGTTTAAATTTGAGACAGAAGAGGATGTGATCCAACAAGCCAATGATACTGAGTTTGGTCTAGCATCCTATTTTTATGCGCGGGACTTATCGCGGGTGTGGCGCGTATCTGAAGCSCTTGAATACGGAATGGTRGCCGTGAATACGGGCATTCTCTCAACAGAGGTTGCGCCGTTTGGCGGTGTTAAGCAATCTGGCCTTGGTCGCGAAGGCTCCAAGTACGGCATCGATGACTATGTTGAAATGAAATATATTCTAGTGGCTGGGCTATAAGGATCACCAAACAGTGAGTTTTCAAACTGAAATAGACGCTTTTCTAAAAGCTTACCCAGACACTGAGATTGTTGATGTGTTGATTGCTGACATCAACGGTCTATTTCGCGGCAAGCAATTGCCTGTTTCTGCTTTGTCAAAAATAGCAAGTAACGGCGTTTATTTTCCGATATGTACGCCGTTCCTGACTTTGAACGGCGCCAACGCTGAGGCAACATACGCTGAGTACGGTAGTGATCCAGATAGGCTGTGTAAGCCTGTGCCTGGAAGTTTGAAACCAGTGCCATGGGCCAAAAGGTCCACAGCACAATTGATGCTAAGTATGGAAACACTGGAAGGTGAGCCGATATTTGCAGATCCGCGCGCGGTCTTGTCCCGGGTGCTAAGCCGTTTTGAGGTAGATAAGGTAACGCCAGTTATAGCTCTTGAGTTTGAGTTTTTTCTGTTTGAAGCCGGGAGCATGCCACCAAAACCATTGGCTCCGCCAAACGGTATGCCAAGCGGCACCGATGCCAATTGTTTTAATATGGAAATCTTCAGCGATTTCGCCCCGCTTCTTCAGGAAATCGAAGAAGGCTGTAAAGCGCAAGGCCTGAGTATTGCGGGGCTTGTCTGCGAATATGGCAACGGCCAGTTTGAAGTAAATATCGATCATAGTCCTAACGTGATGAAGCAGTGCGATGACGCGGTGATGCTGAAGCGCGTTGTCCGCGGAGTGGCGCAGAAACATGGCTTGCTGGCCAGTTTTATGGCCAAACCCGTTAATGACGAAGTGGGCAGTGGGCTTCATGCACATGTAAGTCTGCTCGACGACGATGGCATTAACATYTTTAGCRCCGAGCACGGCGAGGAGCGCCTGAAGCACGCCGTAGGCGGCATGCTCGAAACAATGCGTGAAGCCACTGCTTTGTTCGCCCCTAATGCCAACAGTTTCCGGCGTTTTGATGAGGAATGGTTTGCCCCTGTTGTGCCCTGCTGGGGTGAAAACAATCGCAGGCTTGCAATACGCCTGCCGTTAGCAGAACGCGTGAATAGACGTTTTGAGCACAGAGTGGCAGGCGCAGATGCCAGCCCGCATTTAGTCGTAGCAGCTATTCTGGCTGGCGCGCACCACGGGTTAACGGTCGAAATTGACCCCGGGCAGGCACTTGGTGAATTTGATATACCTAACTTTACCAATATTTTACCGGAACGGTGGAAAATAGCGCTTGAAGAACTCAAATCGGGATCGGTGATGAAGAACTATCTAGGTGATGAGTTTGTGGCTTTGTACTTGCAGGTTCGGGAAAGCGAAGAAGAAGCGTTCCACCGTGTCGTTGGCACAGCAGATTTTGATCAGTATTTGAGAGTATTGTAGGAAACTATGCGCATCAGAGACAGTATCCATGATGACAGGCTGCCACCGTCATATTATACCGACACCAATAATGACAAAGAAGCCTTCCGGCGCCTTGAAGGATCATCGAAGACCGATGTTTGCATCATTGGGGGGGGCTTTACTGGTGTAGCCGCCGCGCTTGAGCTGGCTGAGCGCGGAGTGAAGGTATCTCTGCTTGAACAGAATTTGATCGGCTGGGGCGCGAGCGGCCGGAACGGCGGGCAACTCCTGGGCGGTTACGGGCCGGACATGGATGATTTTGCCAAGTACGAAAAGCTCTACGGAAAAACTAATGCACAAGCSGTATGGGATATGGGGCTTGAATGTGTTGATCTTGTCAAAGACCGCATTGATAAATACCGTATCGAATGCGATCTACGTTCGGGGTATTTTGATGCTGCCATGAATGAGCGTGAGCTGCGGGCCTTGGAAGAAACTCAGAAGACACTTGTCGCTCACGGGTATCGGGGGGAGCAAAAGCTTGTCTCCGGCGACGCCAGCCAAAAGATCGTGGGCTCTAAACGGTTTATTGGCGGTCTCGTTAATAACGGCTGGGGGCATCTGAACCCGCTTAATCTGGTTAGAGGCGAAGCCCGGGCAGCAGAGAACCTCGGCGCGCGAATACATGAAGATGCGCGTGTCGAAACCATTACCTACGGCGACAATGGAACAATTGTTGATACTGGCCACGGCAAAGTAACGGCGAAGAAGGTGATCTTTGCTGGAGGGGCCTATATGGGACGGTTGGTACCGAAATTGGCGGGCCGTATTATGTCGGTGGGTAGCTATATCATTGCAACAGAACCCCTGAGCGAAACCTTAGTGCAGGAAATTATGCCTGCAGACTGCGCCGTGTGTGACCAGCGTTGGGCGCTTGACTACTTCCGTATGTCCCCTGATAGACGGCTGCTTTTCGGCGGATTAGCACGCTATTCTGGGTCGCATCCTAAAAATATTGAAACCCGTATGCGGGTAAATATGTTGAAGGTATTCCCGCAACTTGCAAAAACAAAAATCGATTTTTCCTGGGGCGGAAATATTGGCGTCAGCCTTAACCGGGTCCCGCAAATTGGCATGCTGAAGAAGGGTATTTATTACGCTCAAGCCTATTCCGGACACGGTGTTGCGGCGTCTCATATGTCTGCTCGTTTACTGGCGGAAGCTATAACCGGCGATGATGCTCGTTTTAATATGCTAACGGGCGTAAAACACCGACGGTTCCCAGGTGGCCGGCTATTTCGCAGGCCGCTCCTTGCCGCGAGCATGGCATTCGTGCAAGCCGCAGAGGCTATTAAAAGCTAACCCCAAGCCAACAGAAGGCAATTCTGCACACTGTGTTTGGTGTAAGCCGGCCGCGTACATATGAGTTAGAACTATCCTATAAATTTGCTGGGTAAACTGCACTTTTAGTCTTGCCAATTCACGCGAGGCGCATCATGTACTATTGGTCTTGAAGGAGAGGTTTGAGTATATGGTGCGTAACGTGGTTAAAAAAATCACACCGTCCAGCAGATGGGGCCGCGTTATTGTTGGCATTGCCTGTATTATTGGCGGTGTATTGGGTTTCCTACCGGTGCTCGGTTTTTGGATGATCCCGCTCGGGCTTATTATTCTTTCTATTGATTTTCCAGCGGTGCGCCGCTTTAGGCGCAATCAGGAAGTCAAACTTGGCCGCTGGTGGCAACGCCGTAAAGACAAGAAAAATCAGAATAAAGGGTGAGGGATGCTTGATGAGTAACGCCGTGTCGATTGTCGATATWAAAGCCGCAGCCGAGCGCCTTAAAGGCATAGCCGTGCGCACGCCGCTTATTGAAAACCCGGCGCTTAACGAAATCGCGGGCGGTCGGGTTTTTGTTAAAGCTGAAAATCTGCAGCATGTAGGCGCGTTCAAGTTTCGCGGGGCTTACAACCGCCTRTCGCATTTCACTCAGGACGAACGAGAAAAAGGTGTTTTGGCCTTCTCTAGCGGTAATCACGCGCAGGGCATTGCCCTTGCTGCACGCATGCTGGGTATGAAAGCTACAATTGTGATGCCCGCGGACGCTCCGGCCTTGAAGGTGGCGTCCACCAAGGCGTACGGCGCTGAAGTGGTGTTTTATGACCGCTATAACGAAAACCGTGAGGAAGTTGCCGCCCGTGTAGCGGGCGATAGCGGTGCTATTCTGGTGCCGCCTTATAATAACGAGTTTATTATCGCCGGGCAGGGCACCGTGGGGTTAGAAATTGCCGAAGACCTGCTGGCGCTCGGTGTTGTGCCAGATCAGGCC
>JAESRJ010000147.1 GCA_016764715.1 Kordiimonadaceae bacterium
ATGAGCGGTTCCGGCAAGAATTTGAAAGCTGAATTCAATGATGTTGAGCATGTGCGCGGCGTTTGCTCCATGGCACGTGCGCAGGATCCAGATTCTGCCGATAGCCAGTTCTTCATCGTTCTTAATCGCTCATCATCCTTGGACAACATCTACACCGTTTGGGGTAGAGTGATAAAAGGCATGGAGTTTGTGGATACAATTGCCCTCGGCGAACCGCCTGCAAACCCAACTAAGATCGTCAAAATGGTGGTCGCGGCAGACGTTGAGTAGTAGTCACTGACCCAACTTTTATTATCAATTTGTTAGATGAGGGCGCCTAGTGGTGCCCTTTTTCTTGTCTAGTGCGCGCCAAAGCGTTAAAAGCCCTGCCCATGAATGTAGAATTATTTAATTTCGATCTGCCAAAGCAAAATATTGCCTTGCGGCCCGCTGCTCCCCGTGACAGCGCTAAAATGCTTGTTGTTGCCGAGAGTAACCTAGACGCAGTTGTTGGTGACCTCGCTGATTTTTTAAGGCCTGGTGACGCGCTGGTATTTAACGATACTCGGGTGATCCCTGCGAGGCTTCACGGCAAGCGCGGCGAGGCCAAAATGGAGATCACCCTTCATAAACGGATGACGGACAGTCGCTGGTGTGTTTTTGCCAAACCCGCCAAAAAATGCCGGCTTGGCGACATCCTTGATTTCTCCGGCCTTAAAGCCCGAGTGGAAGAGATCGGCGATGCCGGTGAACGTACAGTAAATTTTGACATTGGCTCGCGAACCATTTGGGAGGCCCTGGCTGCGCACGGAACTATGCCGCTGCCGCCTTATATAGCATCTCAACGTCCAGTGGATGAGCGCGATCTCTCTGATTACCAAACCATGTATGCAGTCGCGGAGGGAGCTGTTGCTGCACCAACCGCTGGCTTGCACTTCACCGATGCTATGATGGCGCGTGTAAAAGCAAAGGGTGTAAAAACCTTTGCTGTAACGCTGCACGTGGGTGCCGGTACATTCCTGCCGGTTAAAGTGGACAATACTGAAGATCACAAAATGCATAGCGAGATTGGTGTGATTTCCGCCGAGGTTGCTGATCAGCTCAATGCCATTAAGGCCGCAGGCGGGCGCATAGTCTCTGTGGGCACCACGAGCCTCCGGTTGTTAGAAAGCGCGACCGATGCTGCTGGCAAAATTGAAGCGTTCTGCGGGGCGACAGATATATTCATTTCGCCGGGCTACAAGTTTAAGGCCGTTGATGTGTTGATGACGAATTTTCATCTGCCTAAATCCACCCTGTTTATGCTTGTYTCGGCCTTTTCAGGGTTGGAACGCATGCAGGCCGTCTACAAGCAGGCAATTGAAACCGGCTACAGATTTTATTCATACGGCGATAGCAGCCTGCTATTCCCAAAAAAGGACTAACCATGGCGCCACGCTTTGAGTTTGAAATTTCCGCGACTGATGGCCCCGCACGGCGCGGCACTATAAAAATGAAACGCGGGGACATTCAGACCCCAGCCTTCATGCCTGTGGGGACCGCTGGGACSGTAAARGCSATGATGCCGGAAAGTGTGCGCAGTACGGGTGCAGATATCCTTCTCGGCAACACGTACCATTTGATGTTGCGCCCTACAGCTGAGCGCGTTGCTAAAATGGGCGGACTGCACAAGTTTATGAATTGGGATCGTCCAATTTTGACAGACTCCGGTGGTTTTCAGGTGATGTCATTGACCGAACTTCGGAAAATGACCGAAGAAGGCGTTACTTTCCGTAGTCATTTGGATGGTAGTAAAATAATGCTCTCACCGGAGCGCTCGATGGAGATCCAGCGGTTACTTGATAGTGATATCGTGATGGCGTTTGATGAATGTACACCTTTTCCTGCAGAAGAAAAAGTAGCTCGAGAATCGATGGAGCTTTCCATGCGGTGGGCGAAACGATCACGCGAAGGCTTCAATAGCGGTGAAGAGCATGCCGCCAAATCGGCGCTCTTCGGTATTGTGCAAGGCAGCGTTTATAAAGATTTACGCTTTCGCTCAATTGATGAACTGGCTGAGATAGGTTTCGACGGCTACGCGGTTGGCGGTTTGGCTGTGGGTGAGGGCCAGGAAAAGATGTTTGAGGTKCTYGATTATACAAYGCCGCGCATGATCAAGGAAACGCCGCGCTATTTAATGGGGGTAGGCAAGCCAGATGATATCGTAGGCGCAGTTGAGCGCGGCATTGATATGTTTGACTGCGTGATGCCCACGCGCTCTGGCCGTACGGGGCAGGGCTTTACGCGTAGAGGGGCGATAAACCTTAAAAATGCACGCCACAAGGAAGATGATAGGCCTATTGACAGTGATTGCAGCTGCCCGGCCTGTACCAATTACAGCCGTGCCTATATGCATCATTTGATTCGTTCGGGCGAAATTTTAGGATCGATGTTGTTAACGTGGCATAATTTGCAATTTTATCAGGATTTAATGGCCGGCCTCCGAGAGGCGATTTCAGCGGGCAATCTCACCAAACACGCAATCGAGTTCCGAGAAACTTACCGCGGCGGGGATATTGACCGCCTTTAATACGCGCATATGGGCTTAACCAATGTTCAGCTTGTCAACGGACGCAACCCAACGCACCATCGTGCCTAGAACTTGTTTTAGGAAGGGCATAAAATGCAAATAGTTTTTGTGTGGGGTTTGGTGCTGTCATTGGTCTTTGGAGCAGGCTCTGCCTTGGCGCAGGACCAGAAGACAGAGTCCCTGAATGTTACAGGGCACGGCAAAACAGCGATTAACGCGACCGAGCGACAGAAAAAAAGCTGGTACGACGGTAGCCTACATTTTTCGCCGGCAGTACGAGCTGGTGACTATATTTTTATATCGGGCCAGGTTGCAGGCGCTTTCGGCTCGGATAAGCCGGTTGGCAAAAAGGCGTTTCAGCAATCTGTTCGCCGTGCTTTCAATGACATYAAAGAGACGCTGGCCGCCGGCGGTGCGRATATCAACKCTGTGGTCAAGATACGGACGTTTCATGTTTTCGGCAGCCCGTGGATCACTTTGAGCAAACACGAACAAGTTGCAGCTGTGGCCGAGGTGAAAAACGAGTTTATTGGAGAACCGCATGCTGCGTGGACAGCTGTCGGGGTGACGGCGCTCTATCCAGATAAGGGATTAGTRGAAATCGAGGTTGTGGCTTACGCGCCGCAGCGTGAATCAGTCGACGATTAAGGCCACTGAAAAACTATCCGATAAGCGCCATCAGACTGAAAATACTGAAATTTAACGCACCACGTTAGCTGTTTAGTCACTCTTTTGCCGCTAAATTACCGCAGGATATTAGGGCATTGGTTGGGCCTAGGGAAAAAGTGGAAAAAAACCGATAGTTTTGCTTGACCGACGTCATCGATACTCCTATGTTCCGCCGCGTTCCCCGAGAATACACTTCTCGGACGACATTGTGGGCCCGTAGCTCAGCTGGTAGAGCGGCTGACTTTTAATCAGTAGGTCATGGGTTCGAACCCCGTCGGGCTCACCAAATTCGAAGGCCGGTGCAWATTGCATCGGCCTTTAATTTTTTCAGATCATTCCTYAATMCRYRAWTCCTCTATMAATCGTTTAGTGCCTTGAAAWTGGCACTTTTCTGACCTTGTTTTGATGGSCATGAGGCCGTAAAGTCTCAKCGGACWATTTAGGGGAGTGGCTGTCTGTATGTTTTCTCGTTTTTTCKCGTTTTTTGCTGTTGTTGTTTTTGTGTGTTCTATCCCGGCTGATGCATATGTCGCACAGCCAACGGATMAGGTGGACACCGAGGATGCAGCTTTTCAGGTCTGGCTTGCTGACGTAAGAACCGAAGCGTTAAAACGCGGTATTTCACAAGCGACTGTAAMCTTGGCGCTGTYAGATGTGAAACTGCTGAAACGGGTTATTAAACGTGATCGCAATCAGCCTGAAGTTAAGCAACCATATGCCCGGTATTTGAAGAGYCGCGTTAGTGATTGGCGCAAGGACAAGGGATCTCGGGCAGTTATTCAACACGGAGAGACGCTGACAGCCGTTGCGGAGCGCTTCAAGGTGCAAGGCCGGTTTGTTGCTGCCATCTGGGGCATTGAAAGTAATTACGGCACTGTGCCGATCACTATTGATGTCTTTAGTGCGGTAGCGACGCTCGCTTTTGATAAACGCCGTGCTGCGCGTTTCCGTCGCGAGCTATTCGCCGCCTTGAAAATCCTCGATAGCGGTCAAACAACCATTGATAAAATGAAGGGCTCTTGGGCCGGTGCCATGGGGCAGCCGCAATTCATGCCTGAGAATTACCTAAAATACGGTGTCGATTTCGATGAGGACGGCAAAATCGACATTTGGGACAATCCAACTGATGTGTTGGCATCCATTGCCAACTATCTGAAATCATATGGCTGGCGTGACGATCAGACGTGGGGCCGTAAAGTGTTGCTGCCCAAGGGCGGCGAAACCAGTTTAGCAGGCAAGCAAGTTGACGGCGTTGCACCTGACCGGATCTGTAAACCTTATAAAACCATGGGGATTTGGCGCGACCTGCAGGACTGGCAGGCGCTAGGTGTCCGCCGTTTGGATGGCAGCAAACTGCCGCCGCGATCAATYCCTGCGGCGCTCATCATTGGTGATACAGGTGATGATTACGGTTATCTGGTGTATAGGAATTTCTGTTCTATTATGCGTTACAACCCGTCTTTCAAATATGCGCTTGCCGTTGGTTTGCTGTCTGACGAGATTAAATGATGGCTGAACAAAAACCCATTTCCGGTTTCAGAAAAGTATGGGCTGTTACTCTGCTCATGGCAGTAGCGGCGTGTGCTTCGAGCGTCCCTGCAGGAGTGCCGTCTGGGCGGTACCCTGATAATGACGAGCTGCCTAAAGGCGATCAGGGCGTGAAACGAAAAATCGGCAATCCCTATAAGGTTGCCGGCAATTGGTATTATCCCAAGGAAGATCCGTCTTACGACGAAATCGGTGTAGCATCTTGGTACGGCAAAGATTTTCACGGCAAGAAAACCGCCAACGGTGAATATTTTAATATGAATGCTCTGACGGCGGCGCATAAAACTCTGCCGTTGCCGACATTTGTCAAGGTAACCAATATCTCGAACGGTCGMTCGCTKGTGCTRCGWGTGAATGACCGAGGGCCMTTTGTATCTRCRCGGTTGATTGATGTKTCMCGCCGYGCKGCKCAGCTGYTGGGTTTTCAGAAGCAAGGCGTTACGCGAGTGCGTATTCAAGCGGTGGATGAAGACGGCAAGCTGCCAAGTAAGCGCGGCAGGAAACGGCGTGTTAGGCGCGCTGAAGCTGGCCCTCAAAGCCCGGTTGCACGTGTGCCGCAACAGGCTGCCGTGACGTCCGCCCCGCTTTCCAGTAATAATCTGGCGAGCGCTGATTTGCCAAGCCCAGCCGCGCTAATTGGCAATAGAACTCACTATATTCAGGTTGGTTCATTTGGGCAGAGGCGGAACGCAGAAGTGCAGGTAGGAAAACTTCGCCAGTCAGGGCATCGGGCGCGAATTGAACAATCTAAATCTGCCGGCAGGACTTTGTGGCGCGTACGAGTGGGCCCGTTTGTTGAGCAGTTAATTGCTGAGGCCAGGCTGGCGCGCATAGTGTCCGCTGGTTTTGCTGATGCGCGAATTTTTAAAGAAACAATAGAATGAACGTTTCGGAGCGGCACGTTTCGAATAGCTATTTTGACCAGAGGACTTTGACAGTGACACGATTTTTTGCCTTGGTGGCTTTACTTTTTGCTACGCTTTTAAGTGTAACATTTGATGCTAACGCTCAGCGGATGGCAACGCCRGCTARGCAGGCAATTCTYCTYGATGCCAGYACRGGCAGYGTCCTTTTTGAAAAAGATGCKGATACSCCGTTYCCGCCTGCKTCGATGAGCAAGTTRATGACAGTYTACYTGGCATTTGAAGCYATYAAGSAAGAAGAGCTMCGYCTTGATGATGAAGTGAYYGTSTCRGACGARACWTGGMGSGMMTGGAATAATMGSGGCTCCACYATGTTTTTGCGKGCTMGGGAYAAAGTKACRGTGGAAGATCTGCTCCGCGGCATCATCGTGCTCTCTGGAAATGACGCATGTATAGTGCTTGCCGAGCATATGGCAGGGTCGCACGAAACTTTTGTCGATTGGTTAAATGCAAAAGCGACCGATTTGGGCATGACTAATAGTTCCTTCAAAAATGCGAACGGGTGGCCAGAAGAAGGTCACCTAATGTCAGCGCGCGATCTGGCAACGCTGGCGCTGCGGCTGTCTACAGATTTCCCCGGCCTATACGAAATGTTTGGTGAGCGGCAATATCTGTATAAAGATTTCCGTTCTAATACGCGTAACAGAAACCCATTGCTTGGTAGGTTTCAGGGCGCTGATGGCCTTAAAACTGGCCATACAGAAGAAAGCGGTTACGGGCTAACGGCTTCTGCAGTAAGGGAAGGTCGCCGTTTGGTTCTTGTTGTTGGAGGTTTGACGTCCACCAGTGCACGCACACGCGAAGGCGAGCGTTTACTGCAATTTGGCTTCAGAAACTTCAAACATTATCCGCTGTTCCGCAAGGGTGAAACGGTTGACAATGCTGAAATATGGCTAGGCGATGCGGCAACGATTGCGCTTGTAATTGGTGAAGACCTTTCGATGACGCTGTCGCGTCGGCAACGCGCTCAAATGAAAGTGTCGATCGAATATATCAACCCAATTCCAGCGCCTGTTGCTGCTGGGCAAAAAGTTGGTGAATTGGTGATCGAAATGCCTGGCCGCGCTACTGTGCGTAGGCCTTTGCTTGCTGGTAGTGCTGTAGAGCAGGTTGGTGGCTTTGCAAAAATTGGCGCAGCCTTTGATTATATGTTGTTTGGCTCCGCTGGTAGCGAGAAGAAACCTGAATGACCGAGATTTCTAGGTYACCTCCTAAATTTATTTCCTTAGAGGGCGGTGAAGGGGCYGGCAAGTCTACACAGATTAAAATGTTGAAGGGTTGGCTTGAAGGCTTAGGCGTAAAGGTTTGTTTGACCCGAGAGCCGGGCGGCTCCAGCAGCGCAGAACAGATACGTGAACTGTTGGTAACGGGTGATGCTGATCGCTGGACGCCTATGACGGAGGCGCTCCTTATGGCGGCCTCGCGYGCTGAACATGTTGAACGCACGATCAAACCCGCGCTAGAGGCTGGCCAGTGGGTCTTGTGTGATCGGTTTTTTGATAGCTCGATTGCTTACCAAGGGGCAGGGCGTTCGCTTGGTGTCGACAAGATTGGTAACCTGCAGCGGATTGCAATTGGCGATTTTGCGCCTGATCTGACGGTAATCTTAGATTTACCCGTGGAAATTGGTTTGGCACGCGCGGTCGCACGCGAAGGCGGGAAAGCCGTTAGTGAGGACAGGTTTGAAAGTCTAAGTATTACGTTCCACGAAACACTGCGCGCTGCATTCCTGCGTATTGCTGAATCGGAGCCTACGCGGTGCCAAGTGGTTGATGCAAACCGCACGCCGGACGATTTGCAAAAAGAAGTGAAACGAGTAATCAGCGAACGTCTTGGGATATCCTAAATGGCTGATAATGAAGAAAATTTAAACGCGCCGCGGTTCACTCGAGAGCTTATAGGCCATGCTAAAGCTGAGCAGTCTGTTCTTGATGCCTTCAATAGTGGCCGATTGGCCCATGCCTGGTTAATCAGCGGCCCCAAGGGGATAGGGAAGGCAACGTTGGCGTGGAAAATCGCGAAATTTCTTTTGACGCAGCCCACTGATGAAGGCCCAGGCCTTTTTGGCGAAGCTTTAGAAAGTACGCCGCCGGCAACTTTAGACGTTGATGCTGAGAACGACGACGTGCAACGCATTGAGCGCGGTGGGCATGGTGGTTTGATGCTCGTGGAACGCACTCTCAATCAGAAAACCAGTAAAATGCGCAAAGATATCGTCGTTGACGATATCCGTAAATTGATCAGCTTTTATAGCCAGACCAGTGCAGAGGGCGGCTGGCGGGTTGCTATTGTTGACGCGGCAGATGAAATGAACAGCAATGCCGCCAATGCGCTTTTGAAAGTGCTGGAAGAGCCGCCAGAGAAATCTATTTTGATTTTGTTGGCGCACGCGCCAGGGAGGTTGTTACCAACGATCACCAGCAGATGCCGCAGTTTGAAGCTGAAATCATTGGCAGATAGCGATGTGCGCACCATCATTGCAGCCCGTTATCCGGGCTTGGGCGAAGAAGAAGCAAGTACGCTGGCAAAACTCGCTGATGGTGCGCCAGGGCGGGCCGTAGAACTAGCTGCAAACGACGGAGTGGGCCTATACCGGCAAATGGGCGGGCTTATCCGCGATTTACCGCGCCTAAATGTGCCAGCTTTGCACGCGCTCGCCGTTCAGCTGGGGGCTGCTAAAGCGGATAGCCAATATAGGCTATTTCTACAGATTTACGACGCTTGGTTAGAGCGATTGATCCGTCAGGCCTCTACTGGATTGGCCGAAGAAGACACCATGCAAGGCGAAAGCGAACAAATAGCGCGCATTTCTGCACTGAGCAGGGTTGATCGCTGGCTTGAGCTGTGGGAAAAGATGAACCGCTTGGTCACGCGTGCAGATTCTGTCAATTTAGATCGAAAACAAGTGATAGTCAGCTTGTTCACATCGCTTGCAGCTGTTAGCCGAGGCCAATAATTTTATTGAGCTGAGAGAATTTCATGAGCAAACGGCCTCCTTTCTACATTACGACGCCCATTTATTATGTAAATGATGTCCCACACATTGGGCATGCTTATACGACGCTTGCCTGCGATGTGCTTGCGCGCTTCAAACGGCTGGATGGCTATGATGTAATGTTTTTGACCGGCACCGATGAGCACGGTCAGAAGGTCGAGAAATCTGCTGAAAAGGCAGGCATTCCGCCGCTGGAGTTTTGYGATAAAGTTTCTGGYAGTTTCAAGAAACTTGCTGAGGCGATGAATTTTTCCAACGATCAGTTTATCCGCACCACTGAAGAACGCCATAAAGTGGCCGTACAAGCTTTGTGGCGCAGGTTAGTGGAAAAGGGCTTTATTTACGAAGATAAATACGCTGGCTGGTACAGTGTCCGCGACGAGGCATTTTACGCCGAAAAGGAAATAAATGAGGGGCCTGATGGTGAAAAACTCGCACCAACCGGCGCGCCTGTAGAATGGGTGGAAGAGCCGAGCTATTTCTTCAAGCTCTCCGCGATGGAAGATCAGTTGCTTGAACTTTACGAAAATCAGCCGGATTTCGTAATGCCAAAGTCTCGGCTCAATGAAGTGAAGAGCTTTGTAAAAGGCGGTCTGTTGGATCTGTCTATATCGCGTACCAGCTTTAATTGGGGTGTGYCGGTACCGGACGCAGACGGCCATGTGATGTATGTGTGGATCGATGCGCTAACAAATTACCTGACAGCTGTTGGGTTCCCCGACGAAACGGGTGAAGATTACAAGAAATACTGGCCTGCAAACGTGCRTATGGTTGGCAAAGATATATTGCGCTTCCACGCCGTATATTGGCCAGCGTTTCTTCTGGCTGCAGACCTRCCGTTGCCGCAGCGTGTGTTCGCTCACGGTTGGTGGACCAATGAAGGGAAGAAGATTTCAAAATCCCTTGGTAATGTGATCGATCCCTTTGAATTGATTGAAGAATATGGGCTGGATGAAACTCGTTTTTTCCTCCTTAGGGAAGTGCCGTTCGGCAATGATGGTGATTTCTCCCGTAGTTCATTCGTGGCGCGCTGTAATGCTGACTTGGCAAATGGCCTCGGCAACTTGGCGCAGCGTACGCTTTCTATGATCCACAAAAACCTCGAGGGCGTGGTGCCTGAACCGGGCCCCTATACCGATGATGATAAAGCTTTGCTCGATAGTGTGTCTCAGACCCTAAGTAAAGTACGGGGCCATATGGACAAACAAGCATTCCAYGCCGCGTTTGAGTGCATCTTCTCTCAAGCCGCCGCCGCTGAYACCTAYGTATCGGTTCAAGCGCCTTGGGCCCTGAAGAAAACCGACCCTGACCGCATGAATACGGTGCTTTATGTATTGGCTGAGGTGGTGCGCCAGTTGGCTATTTTGATCCAGCCGATTATGCCTCAATCAGCTGCTAAGCTATTGGACCAATTGAAGGTACCTGAACGTGGCTTCGACCAGCTGGGATCTGGGCACTGCCTTAAACCTGGAACGGTTATTGAGAAACCAACGGGTGTATTCCCGCGCTTGGCAGCGCTTGAGGGTAAAGATTAATGAGTAAGTACGGGTATATCGTCGATAGTCACTGCCACCTGAATTACAAAGGCATCCGCGAGCAGCAAGACGCCGTGATTGATCGCGCGCGTGCCGCTGGCGTTGGCTGTATGCTTTCGATTAATACCAAGTTGCGCGAGTATGACGAGATAGTTGCAATCATTGAWAARCACGYWGAYATATTTGGTACGGTTGGYATTCATCCGCATGARGCGGAAAGTGAGCCCGACGTTGCTGTGCGGGCGCTAACTGAGCGCGCRGSGCATCCGAAAAYYGTSGGKATMGGCGAAACSGGSCTMGATTACTTTTATGATAATGCSCCKCGKGATATGCAGCAGGTAAATTTCCGYGGCCATATCGAAGCGTCACGTGAAACRGGTTTGCCWGTTATTGTRCACACRCGAGACGCGGAYGATGATTGCATCGATATTCTTTCCGCAGAAATGGCGAAGGGCACCTTTGGCGGTGTTATTCACTGTTTCACTGCAAGCCAACGTTTGGCGGATGCCTGCCTCGAAATGGGTTTTTATATCTCAATCTCCGGGATCGTGACGTTCAAGAATGCCAAGGAATTGCAAGCCACGGCGAAAACCATACCGAGCGATAGGTTGCTGATTGAAACAGACTCGCCTTTCCTCGCACCTGTGCCGCACCGGGGCAAAACCTGTGAACCCGCCTTTGTTGCAGATACTGCTCGCTTTCTGGCGGAKTTACGTGGCGAAAGCCTTGAGGATTTAGGCGCGGCGACGACGCAGAACTTTTTTGATCTGTTCAGTAAAATCGTTCCGCCTCARGGAGTTGCAGCGTGAAGCTGACAATTCTTGGCTGCGGTACCTCTGGCGGCGTGCCKAAAATGCCGGAATATTGGGGRGCGTGYGATCCGAGTAACCCAAAGAACCGAAGGCTGCGTGCGAGCGTGCTAGTGGAAGAGGGCGATACAAATTTCGTTATTGATACCAGCCCTGATTTTCGTGCCCAAATGTTGGCTGCCAACGTTAAAAATCTTGGCGCTGTGCTGTATACCCACGATCACGCGGACCACGTACACGGCATTGACGACTTGCGGGGTTTTTACCATAAGGCGCGCGCAAAAATGCCGGTATACGGCGATGCCCAAACGCTTGATGTAATCAAACAGCGCTTTGACTATATWTTTAAATCCAAAGAGGGCTACCCTGCGTTATGTACGGCCCGCACTGTTGCTGGCCCCTTCACTATTGGCGGCGTAAAGATTGTTCCGTTTGAACAAGGCCACGGCAACGGAATTAGTTTGGGCTACCGTTTTGGGGATATTGCATATTCCACCGACCTCGACAGGATGACGGAAGCAGGTTTTGAAGYTCTTAAAGGTGTAAAAATTTGGGTAGTTGATGCCCTGCGATATGAACCACATCCAACTCACTCGCATTTGGCGCAGACACTTGAATGGATTGAACGGCTTAAACCTGAGCGCGCCATCCTTACGCACATGACGTGGGATATGGATTACGAAACACTGATGGCTGAATTGCCGGACGGAGTAGAGCCCGCCTATGACGGGATGACTGTAAACACATAATTAGTTTAATTGTCATAAACCGAAACTTCGCGTAAGCTATCCATCTTATCAGGAGTGCGAAATGGGTAAAGATCCTTGGCAGGTGCCGGATCACGATAATGATAGTATCAAGCCCAGTGCTGCCTGGAAGCGCGCTGCTGCGAGAAAGCAAGTCGCGATACCGGTAGAGCAGCCAAAAATWGTTAGACTTGTTATCTTTCTTGTTGGWACCGCYTTTCTTCTAGGTGGTTTATCACTTGCTATTCCCCTTTCAGGCGGCGTGGACCCGTACTTGGTACGCGGTGTGTTGGTTATGGTCATCTTTGGTGGCGCGGCCGCCTATTGGAGCCGTTCAAGCTGGATGAAAATTGCCAAAGTTGCCGGCTTATGGATTGTGATTATTGTTGGCATATCCAGCTTTTATATTTTCAAATCAGATTTCAGTGATCGATTTATGGCTGCGATTGACCCGTCTGGCGTTAGCTCAACTAGCGAGGGTTTGCTGGTGCACAGAGGGCGTGACGGTCACTTTTGGCTGCGCGCATCGATAAACGGGTCTACCATTTTGATGATGGTTGATACCGGGGCATCAAATGTTGTGTTAAGCCCAAAGGACGCCCGCAAAGTGGGCTTTGATCCCAGCCGTTTAAAATTCAATAGACGAGCGCAAACCGCTAACGGTGATGTGTCATTTGCTGTAGCTCGGGCGGATAGCCTTGCCATAGGCGATACTGAATTTACCGATGTGATGGTTACGGTGAACGGCAGCGAGATGTCTGGGTCTTTATTGGGTATGTCTGTGTTGGATCGGTTTTCCAGCATTGAGTTTCGSGGCGATTTACTCATTTTACGGCCGTAGAACCCGYCCTCTGTCTATAACCATTATTCTGATTGCATTTCTCTAAACTTAGATTATACCATAACGATATGATATAACTTTANNNGGGGGTGATAATGAGGGCTCTGAGGCATACACTTGCGGTAGCTATTAGCATTTCTATAGCGGCCATTTTGGCGAGCTCGGTACAAGCAGAAATCCACATTAAAAAAGATAAAGTTGGCCGAATTACCGTGCCCGTAAAAATAGGGGATGGTGAGATACGTTATTTTCTGCTCGATACAGCAGCGCGGCGATTTGGTATTCGGCAAGACAATATCCCCGATCCTCTTATTCAAACTTACAGCGAGCGTAATATCCGCCACATGTCTTCAAGTGGCCTTCTGGTGTTGCCGCTTGCGAAGATCAAGCGTATTGAATTTGGAAAAAGTACGACTGAAACAGCGATTACAGGGCTTTTTCCTGCGGCTCGTGGGGATGGTGAGATAGCTGGAGTAGTCGGTTTTGATGCCTATCAAGGCTATATTCTTCATGTTCAGCCGCGCAAATTGCACCTTGAGCTYCACGCAAATGCTGGCGAATTTGCGAACGCGGGTTGGAGGCTGATACCCGGCCATCCAAATGCATATGGAGGGCTTCTTATTGAAAATAACTATGACGGGCAGGATATTACGGTGCTATTGGCCTCCGGTTTGTCGAAAACGCTGATCAACCGCGCTGCGGCAGTCTTGCTGTATCCGGAACTTTTTCCGAAGGGAAAAAGAAAAAATCCTACCCAATTTGGCCATAGCGTGGTCCTAAAAGGCCTGCATTCCAGCTTAACTGGTTTAGATACATTGGTTTTGGAGGATTTTCACGTGCTGGGATGGGAACTTGGTGATTTGGAAGTTGGCATATCTGTACTTCCAGTAAGAGAACAAACTGGGTTTATTGGTGCACCRTTCATAATGCTAGGATCAGATGTTCTGGCGAGCAGAGAATATGCTCTTGATGCAAGAAACCATCAACTGTGGGTGCCTAGGGAAGCGCCTTAWATWCYTGGGYGGTGTTCAAAGGAAGGCATCATCGCCCTTTCTTCTGTTGCTAGGCGAGCCCAGTTTACTGMCTGTATTAGTCCTTAGAGAGTACCGTTARTCGCGCACCGCAATATAGTGCTGTAAGTATCAGCATCATGAAGGATCGGGTTGGTTCCTGCGGTTGGGTCTACCACYGCCATTTTCCCGATTTCARCAGCACGACTATCGTCAATACCGAGCCCCGCAAGTGTGTCAGGGATCTCTAACTCAGTGCGAAGTTCTAAAACCCAGTCAAGGAAGGCCGTAAAGCCTTTGGCCTTGAATTGAAGCGAATGGGTTAGGTCAGTTATGATGCCTTCTATAGCTGGTCGGTTCGCCATAAGGACGTAGGGCATCAGGATTGCGYTTAGCATGCCGTGATGACTGTCATAAATTGCCCCTAGCGGGTGGGCAAGGGCATGAATGGCCCCGAGACCTCGCTGAAAGGACGTTGCCCCCATGGAGGATGCAACAAGCATATGAGAGCGGGCCTCAATATTCGTGCCGTCAGCAACAGCTTTTGGGAGCCAGTTTTTGACCAGCCGAATGCCTTCAACCGCAATGCCTACGGCCATCGGGTGATAAGACGGGGCATAATAGGCTTCGAGGTTATGGGACAAGGCATCCATGCCTGTTGCGGCCGTTAGTATTYTAGGTAGGCCGATGGTTAGCTCTGGATCTGCGACCACCGTGCCGGGCATCATTTTTGGGTGRAAGATGATGTTTTTTACGTGTTTTTCATCGTCCGTGATGACAGATGCCCTGCCAACTTCAGACCCTGTTCCAGCCGTTGTTGGTACCGCAA
Organism: Kordiimonadaceae bacterium; assembly: GCA_016764715.1. Taxonomy (GTDB): domain Bacteria; phylum Pseudomonadota; class Alphaproteobacteria; order Sphingomonadales; family Kordiimonadaceae; genus Kordiimonas. Next base: position 14,454 of record JAESRJ010000147.1, read on the forward strand.
TGATTGGCGGAACAAGGGAGGGATCAACAAGTTTGAAGCCAGCGCCGACAAAGTCCCAGAGGGGCCGTTTTTGTTTACATGCAACAGCAATCGCTTTCCCTGCATCGATGGCGCTGCCCCCGCCAATTGCAATTATGCCGTCATGCCTACCTTCGTTATAGACCTCTATTCCTTGCTCAACGTTTTTACCAGTTGGATTGGCTTTGATTGCTGAGAAGATTTGCGTGGAGATCCCAGCCTCGATAAGGCTGGCCTTGATGTCAGACAAAAAGCCCAACGCCGCTATGCCCGGATCAGTAACAATCAGGGGATTAGCCATGTCCATGGTTTTAGCGTATCGAGGAAGTTCACGTATCCTGCCTGCGCCGAATATATAATTGCAGGGGTAATTCCAGTTGCCCACTAAATCCATCTGATCGGTCCTTAAAGTATTTCGCTAAGTATATTAGCTCGCAAAGTGCGCCTGCTTTAAGGGTATAGCTATATCATTTTTAGATGATTTCAAAATATCGTTCTAATTCCCAATCGGTGATGGCTTTTCTAAACTCCCGCACCTCCCATTCACGTGTCGCAGCATAGTGATCCACAAATTCGTCGCCGAAAAGGCCGCGCGCTGCGAAGGAGTGCTTAAACCTGTCGGCGGCGTCCCAAAGGGAATGGGGCAGTTGCCGTTCGTTGGCAAACGTTTGGTCGTAAGCATTGCCGTTAACCGGATCATCCGGCTCAAGTTTTTTCGCGATACCGTATAAGCCCGATGCCAATGCTGCCGCAATGGCAATGTAGGGGTTGATGTCAGCGCCCGGCACCCGGCATTCAACCCGGTGTGATTTTTCGCCACCTAATATAGCGCGCAGGGCACACGTACGGTTTTCAATGCCCCATGTGGCAACGGTGGGTGCCCAAAAGCCGGGAACGAGCCTGCGGAAGCTGTTTACAGTTGGCGCATACATCGATAGCAAGTCAGGCATGAGGGCCTGTTGCCCACCAATGAAGTGGCGCATTGTTTCAGAAATTCCGTGTTCGCTTTTTGGATCATAAAAAGCGCTGTTGCCGTCTTTGTCCTGCAACGACAAATGGATGTGGCCGCTTTGCCCCGGTACGTCTTTTGACCATTTGGCCATGAAGGTTGCCATCCAGCCTTCTTGCTGGGCTATTATTTTTGTGAATGTCTTGAACAGCGAGGCTTTGTCTGCGGCCGCCAGCACATCGTCTACACGGATGGCTGCTTCAATAACGCCTGGGCCCGTCTCAGTGTGTAACCCCTCTAGTTCAATGCCTGTTAGGCGGAAGGTATCCAGTAACTTTCTATGAAACGCGTTGTGTACGCCGCTTCTCAGCATGGAATAGCCGAAATTTCCGGGCGTGATGCTTTTCATATTGTGGTAGCGTTTTTCGCGCACGGTGTCTGGTGTCTCGTCAAAGACAAAAAACTCAAACTCGCAACCCGCGGATGCTCGAAACCCCATTTTGTTGGCTTTTTCAATCACCCGGCGCAGCAAGCCGCGCGGGCAAATGGCCTCTGCTCTATCTGTGAATTCACCAAGGACGAAAGGAATGCTGTCTTCAAACGGAAGTCGGCGGAAAGTCTCAGACAAAAGTCGGACATTTACATCAGGGTAGCCAGTATGCCAGCCAGTGAACTCTGCATTGTCGTAAAGCTGATCGTGGATATCCCAACCAAGAACAACATCGCAAAAGCCAAAGCCATTTTCGAGCGCGGAAATAGCTTTGTCATGCCCTACGTATTTACCGCGCAACACACCGTCAATATCGAAAACACCGACCTTAATGTAGGGCAGGTGACCACGTTTTATCAGATCAATAATATCTTGATTGCTCTTCATGGTGTGTCCTTATCCGGCAGCTTAAAGTTACGGTGTTTTTTTGCTTTTTTTCAACTGTTCGATCGCAAATTCTTCTTCAGGCGACAGTATCATTTGGTGGCGCGCATAAAATGCGAAATAGGCCAACCCGATTATGAACCAAATGAGGGCCCCCCATATGCCGACACGATACTCGGTATTCATGAACAAAAAGACAAGCGTAAACAGAGCAATTAGGCCTGCTACGATTGCACCGGTGTTGCCAAGAGGGCTGATGTAAGGTCGTTTGATGCCCGGCATTTTACGCAGCTTAACAAAAGCGATCATTTGCATAATATAAGCGATAACTGCACCGAAAACGGCCATGTTCAACAAGACAGCCCCCACAGGGACGGAGCCAAAATAGCCCTCTCCGTATTGAATTAAGAGTGCAACCACATAGCCGAGAACTGCGCCTGCGAGGAGCGCGATATGCGGCGTCTTGCGCGTGGAATGGGTAACAGAGAGCCATTTAGGGAAATAACCCGCGCGGCTGAGGGAGTATATATTTCTGCCGTATGCATAGATGATGCTGTGAAAACTGGCGATTAAACCTGCTACTGCGACGAGCGCTAACAGCGAGGCTCCCATGCCCTCACCGAAAATAGTTTGGAATGCCAAGAATAGTGGTTCTGTAGAAGCACCAACTGCTGCTGCGCCTGGTGCAATGCCTGAATTCAGGAATAGGGTCAGAAACGACGCTATGATCAGCGTTAAAATACCCCAAAGCAGCCCGCGCGGCATATCTCGCACTGGGTCATGTGCTTCTTCTGCCGCTAAAGGTAACTGTTCGATGGCGAGATAGAACCAAATGGCAAAGGGCAGGGCTGCCGCAACACCTGACCAGCCAAAGGGTAGCCATATGCTGTTCCCTGCTTCAGGGACGATATCCAGCGCCCGATCGAGTGAAAAATGCGGGATAGCGCCGATCCAAAAAACCATGAGAACTGCAAGCGCCACAAAGGTCGTGACAACGGTGAATTTGAAAGTGATTTCAACGCCTATGATGTTAATGCCGACAAAAATAGCATAGGCGAACAGCCACCAAAGCGGGTCCGGAATTTCTAGCCCAAACATGGAATTGAAAATGGAACCCAAATAGCCGCCGATAGCCACAACGAGAACTGCAGGCGTTAGCACATACTCCATATTTTCAGCTAAGCCTGTTATGTACCCGGCCCAAGGGCCCATTGTCGTTCGTGAGAAAGAATAGGCGCCGCCCGTGTGAGGGAGCGCAGGGGACATTTCAGCGATTGAGAAACAAAGCCCAATATACATGATCGCTGTAATGATCGTGGCGATTAACAAGCCGCCGAAGCCGCCAACAGCAAGGCCAAAATTCCAWCCRAAAAAGTCACCRGATATMACWGCACCRACRCCKAGCGCCCAAAGGGTCCAGACGCCKGCATAGCGTTTGAGACCGCGTTTCGCCAAGTAACTTGCGTCCGCTTTTTGGTAGGTAACACTTGATTTTCTGTCGGCCATTCTGAGCCTCCCCGCTCTTATGGTTAAACTTAAGTATCCAATTGTTTGGCAGCGCTAATGAGCGCCGTTTTAAGTATTTTCGCCCATATTTTTTGATCAGTTGCGTTGGTTATTACGTCCTGTCGAATTTCAATCATTGTATGGTGAAGTCCCCGCTTCTCCCCGTGTACTGGAATGCCGTAGTGCGTATCATCATTCACAGGGTAGGGAACATTGTCGCCAATTGTGCTGGTTGTTTGACTTCCAAGCGCGGTAATCATGGCTTTAGAAAATCTATCGTCGCGGCTATATTGCAAAGTGACATGCCATGGGCGGTCACCATTTTCTTTTTGCATAGCGGGGGTGAAACTGTGGAGCGTCACAAAGACGGTAGGCATGTTTTTTGAACTGCGATGGTCCAAAATCTCGGTTATGTGTTTGTGAAAAGGTTCGAATATCTCGAACCGGCGCTCGGCAAGTTCTTTGTCACTCAAATTCAAATTCCCCGGCACGTCGCGCTTGTCAGCTATAGATAGAATAGACTGTGGGCTGGCAGGGGGGCGGTTACAATCAATGACAAGTCGGCTATAGGGCTGATAAATATAGGGGGCATCAAACGCCTCAGACAAGATCTTGCCGACTTGGCAGATATGGAGGTCTAATCCGATATGGTCATTAATATCGGCGGAGGAGAGGCCAAGAGAGCCAAGGTCACTCGGGATGTCATTGCCGGCGTGTTCGCTTACAAATACGAATTGTGATGGCCCGTTTGGCCGCAAGGAAACAAACGGAGCTGGATCATCTGCTTTAAGCAGTTGATGTACCATAAGCGCTGCCTTTCTACCGCTTCAATCAATACCAATATCAGCGCTAACTCGATGATTGCTTAATTTTTGCAGGTTGTCAAAGTCATAGGTGGCAGTGCAGTCGCCACAGTGATGCTTTAGAAAACAGGGGTTTAGCGGTGGATTTTCTGTTGGGTCACTAAATTGGCAGGGACACAATTTTCCAATAATTGGAAAGCAATTGTCCCAACCGTAAATAGCCATCCCGAATTGTCGATTTGACGATATAGCCCGCAGCTTGCAGACCATATGCGGCAGTTGTGTCTTCAATGTCGGACGACGTTGAGAGAATAAAGACAATGGTTTCTTTAAGCTCTGTGTCCCTTCGTATTTCCTTGAGGACCTCATGGCCGTTCATTTTAGGCATATTTATGTCGAGCAAGACCATATAGGGCTTGCCGATTTTGACCTTGCCTCCGGTGCCCCGTAAAAAATCCAACGCTTCAATGCCGTCGTGTGCTCGCAGAATTGGGTTTGAAAGTCCTGCTTTCTTTAGGCCTCTTCGGATTGCTAAGACATCAATATCATCGTCGTCAACGACCAAGATAGGGACGATGTCGACAGTATGCTCGGTGCTTAGGCCATTTTGATGGGGCATATCATAAGGATACAGAAATTTGATTAGTGCGGTATTAAGATTCTCAGTTAATAAGCCTTTTCCTATCTGAGAGYACGAATGGCTAATGGTTTGTTAAGTAAAAGGGGGCAAAATGCGCTCACCGGATCTTGAGGTTGTTTGCTTTGGGCTGAGGAAAAATGGCAGAAATCCTTGTTGTTGATGATGATGAAAATGCTCGTACAAGTACAAAAGTTGTTCTTGAAAGAGCAGGATTTCTGGTGACCGTAGCAGAGAATGGGCATCAAGCGGGGCAGCTACTATCTCAGCGATCTTTTGATCTCGTGATCACAGACTTGGTAATGCCTGGAAAAGCAGGGATTGAGCTAATCACTGACCTAGCAAAACACTTTCCGAATACAGCAGTAATCGCGATGTCTGGGGCTGGTCCGCGCCGAGAAAGCCTGGACGGCGGGACGTTTGGACAGCCTATGCTGCTCTCCACAGCGAAAATGATTGGGGCAGACGCCATTCTAGGTAAACCGTTTGGTCCAGAGACGTTGCTACTTAGCGTTAGAAAGTGCTTAGACGTTAGGTCCAAAACTGGTTGAAGGGACCAAGGGTGGGTACTCAAAAAATATCTATTTATGCCAGCAATTTCACTAATTTGTAATCATTCGGATGGTAAAATTGGGCCTGTATTACATCAATGTTATTGCTATGAGCTGGCAATGAGGCGATTTGGTTGAATGACAACGAGCACGGACATTTACGGAAGAAGATGTATTCTGGTGGTAGAGGACAACCCTGTTCTGGCTGGAATTTTGGGCCAAATCCTAGAGAAAATGCGCATCGTTCACCATATTGTTCCTGATGGTTTAGAGGCCATCGAAATTTGCCGTGGGCGTGAGTATGACCTCATTTTGATGGGTATCATGCTGCGGCGTATGGACGGAATGCGAGCTACGCGGGAAATCAGAAGGATCTCGGAACATTGTGCAAAAGTCCCCATCATTGCTGTTTCAGGGAAGATATGTGAACACAAAGAGCCTGATTTTATAGCGGCAGGCATGTCTGATGTTATCAAAATGCCGATCAACGCGGTGAACCTACTCGACATAATTTCGAAATATATTGGCGATAACGATGATATTGGTGTTACCGCGGATGATCGAGAAACGTTGTTACAAGGTACTGATGCCGGTGATGATGAAGGGCTTGATTCCATTAACTGGGAAGTGCACGCGGTATATCGCTCAGTATTGAAAGAGGAATTTCTCCCACTTCTTGAGGACTTCTTGAGTGCTGGCCCTGAAGTCTTAGAAGATATTCGAGCGGCTATTCGGTTGAAAGAAGCAAAGCAGGTTCAGTTTGCAGCCCATAAATTTAAGTCTACAAGTCTTGTGTTCGGGGCGGAGACCGTTTCAAATCTGTCGGCCCAACTGGAGATTATTGGCCGKAGCGGATCGCTGGACCATATTAGCCCGCTGTTTGAAGAATTGGTTTTACAGTTCAAAATAACGCGCGCGGTTCTTCAAAAACAGGTGACTTTGATGCGCGTTGCTAGTTAGGCGAGCTCATCGCTTTCTCATTGTAGCGGGTCCACTTTCGTAGAGCGCCAAACCGGGGCTTTTTCGCCCATTTATGTACATCAGTTTGATATAAAGGGGCCAGTTGATTGCCGCCTTTGCTGTCTCACGTATATTAATACCCTAAGCTGCAGTCGCTTTTAGGGACGTGGATTATTGACCTTTTAACAGCGAGTTGTGACCAACGCTCAAGTTATTGTGATGAAAGCACTATAACAAATAAACTTGTGCTCTATGCCAGGAGTTATAAACTAAAATACTCGACGTTGAAAAATACACAACATCGACGGCGAACGTTCTTTTGGGGAGGGAATATGGACGACGAAGGGTTGGTACCTGGCGGYGAAAACGGACCGGCAACCGGCGAAATTTTTAGCGGATCTGTTGCTGCACCAGGTGACATTACGTATGTTGCAGTGGTTCTGGAAGCGGGTATTCGGTATCAAATCGATTTGGAAGGCCGTGCGACCGGAGTGGGAACTTTGGTTGACCCTTTGCTTGTTGGGATTTTTACCAGCACAAATATCCGCCTTGTGGGCTCGGATGACAACAGTGGTGTCGATGAAAATAGTCGACTAATTTTTACGCCTGCAACATCCGGCACCTACCTGATCGCGGTTTCTAACGCGCCAGGCAGCGCTGCTGGTAGCTATACTCTTTTTGTTGATGCCGAAGAAACGTCCTCTCGACCCGATTCAAATTTTGTGGCGGTTGAGGACAGCGGTGACCCCTTCATCGAAAGCAGATTTACGTGACGATTTAATGCGTTGCCGTAACACTTGTGAGATTATTGTGGCCAAGCCAAGGATGGGG
>JAESRJ010000148.1 GCA_016764715.1 Kordiimonadaceae bacterium
TCTCCCCCACCGCATCTAAGACATCTAACCGTCCGACAGGCCTGAGTTTGTCCGTCAAGTCAGTAAGCATAAATTCAATCAACCCCTCTGCGTCRYCYCGGWTTCGCTCGGCRGCTTGCCKWGCSGTGATGGCYTCRTATGTTARKAGGSYCATYCCTARCGTGGCGGCGATGCTKGYKGCTGTGACGATCGTCACACGGCGCATTTTTCTTTGCAGGTCGCGTTCGATTAGCGCATCAAGCCCAATGCCGAGCAGGCCTGCGACCAACTTCAAGGTGCCCCTGCGCGCGCCGTCGCCTTGCGAGCGGAAATCTGCGGCTAGCGGCTCTGCGCGTGTTTTTGTTAATTGATTATTTTTGCCAAGCTTGAACCTGAGCGCGGGCGGGAAACATTCCTGCGCCTCATCGCCCCCAACACTGTCCACACTACGGTCACTGGCGAACGGTTCGCCAGACAGGATCACCGACAGGATCTGTCGTTCGCCGCGCAGCTTTTTAAATTCCATGATTTCGCGGTTCACCCAGCGCGAGGCGGCGGCSGCRGGGGAGCAGAGCACAATCATATATTCGGACTGCGCCAGCGCCGTTTGCACTTGCTCGCTTAACTCGCTGGCGGCAGCGAATTCTTCCCTATCGCGGAATAGCTTACCGACCTTGCCGGTTTCTAGATCTGCGCCTTTGGCCTCAGCTCGCAATTTGGCGAGCAGGCGTTTTGGCACCCGGTAATTTTCCAGCCGTTTTAACAGCTTATTGCCTGCGGCCCGATCACTGTGGCTGTAGCTGATGAATGCCTTATACGGATAATTCTCTGTCATTTTGCCTCCCCCCACAAAACGCAACCCCTTTATAGCATTCTACATTTATGAGCTGTACTGCAAGCGTTATCTGCCCGTGTGGCGTGCTTCACACCAATGTGACGAGACCAGGTTTGAGCCAGGGCGAAAAGCCTACAGGCGCCACCAGAGGACGCCCGCACCCAAGGCGATACTCAAATAGTTAATGCGGGATGTAGAGGCTCTACCACCTAGAATTTTGGACATATTCTGCTGTTTTCTCGGACTGGCTGCACGTGAACAAACCTAAAAGTGATCCAAAATGACTGAAAAATATTGACCTATCCGTGTTCGGGTTTACCTAATGGGTACATAAAATATATTCAAAAAAGGAAAGGGATTTACGTATGTTCAGCCATATTATGCTTGGTGCAGATGATGTTGCCGCATCAAAGAAGTTTTATGACGCAATTTTAGAAACTCTCGGCCACCGGCCCGGCGTTATGGACGATAAAGGCCGCTGTTTTTATTATGAAAAAACCGGTGTCTTTTCGCTCAGCCCACCCATTGACGGCGCGCCAGCTTCTTGCGGCAATGGCAGCACTATTGGATTTTCCGCAAGCGACCCAAAGGTAATCGATGCATGGCACGCTGCGGGGCTGGATAACGGCGGCACCGCGATTGAAGATCCGCCGGGCGTGCGGGAATCTGGTACTACAAAAATGTATCTTGCTTATCTTCGCGACCCGTCCGGCAACAAGGTATGCGCCCTGCATCTGATGAGTTAGCCTAACTTTATAGGGCATACCGATGGCTCTAGCGGGCTATCCTATTCCCCTGGCCCCGCCCTTCAACCGGCGAGGCCAGTTTTTTAAAGAGGACCGCGCGGTTGCTATAAGGCTTCAGCACAAATCAAACTCTGCCGCCAGGGCTTACGATACCAAGGTTTTTTTAGGTCAACCTTCCCAATAACCAGCGATGTTCTAAGGGTACCGCGCTTTTCGCCATACGCGGCTCTTTTACTCCATTTGATCAAGTAATCAGCAAAGCCTCGACCCTTCTAAAGCTCTTTTCCATTTCCCGCGTCACCCAATCCCGCAAGTTTATAATTGCAGGCCGCTCTGCGTCTTCTGGCAGGCAAACAAAATAGTAAGCATGGTTCATTTTTACTGCGCGGCCGACTTGTTTAAGCAAGCCCATCTCGACCATCGTCAGCTCCACCAAACTGGTTCTGGCGATGCTTATGCCTTGCCCTGCAGCAACGGCTTGCAAGGCAATGTCGGCTCTATTGAATTTTTGCCCCCTGATATTGGACGGCAGTGCTAGGTTCTGGGTGGCCAACCAGCCTTCCCAAGAGCTCTCATCATTGCCTTTTTGCGCGACAGTATCGATGAGAAGCGGATAATCTAAAAGCGTTGCAGGATGATCAATAATATCGGCCTCTTTCACCAAAGAAGGGCTGGCGACAGGGAATACCCATTCGTCGCAAATATGGGTCATATGCAGAAGCGGGTCCGCCTTTGAGGCCAACCGAATGGCGGCATCGATGCCTTCAAATTTCAGGTCTAAAATAATGTCATCTGCAATGRCGGAGAGAGGCTGATCCGGAAACCGTTCGTTGTAGCGTGACAGGTTTGGCAGCAACCAATTGGTGGCAAGAGAACTTATGGTAGTTAGACTAAGGTGTGTATCATACGAGGGTTTCATACCCTCAATGACCCGTTCTATTTCCAATATCTCTTTATAAGTGCCTTGAWACAGCCGGTCGCCTGCAGCGGTGATGCTGCTTTTTCTTGTTGTACGCTTGATCAGGGTTACGCAGAGAAGCGTTTCAAGCTGCTTTATCCGGTGGCTAATGGCACTTTGCGTGATATTTAACGTGTCCGCGGCGCCGCYGAAACTGCCCGTTTCGACYACGGMAAAAAACACYTGAAGRCARGAAAGSGTAGCGGGGTGCAGAGMCATACANMSTTYYTTTTATKAGTWATAYTAATATATAKATGACAATCTATCATTTGARTATTCCTTTGCAATCCTTATTTAMACACCGTGCANMAMSGCGYTTGCGCCTCGCNNAAAAATNAAYGMATGAAAAATAAGAAACAGCAGCAGGAACATACCTATGAARACYCTWTCCAAATCYAGRACACTWAYCGAGATAGCCATCGTGYTMRCCGTGATGCTCGGCATAAAAGACATTGCAGACCGGCTGGATTTGATCGGTGCGGGGTCCATCGCGATGTGGGCCGGGATCGGCGTAGCAACGCTGTTTATGCGCCGGCACGGCATTTCATGGAAAGGCCTCGGCCTGACACTGCCTACGGGTTGGAAGGGTTGGTTAAAGGCTATTGGTGTTGCTTTTGCGACGGTCTTTGCGGTGTTGCTTTTCATGGCCTTGATTATGCCCCTGATGGCGCAGATGCTSGCCGTTGARGTGCCCGCTGACGCGGCGGACCGCTTTAAGTTTCTTCTCGGCGAACCGCTAAAGTTTGTAGCGTATCTGGTTGTGGTAATCTGGCTCGGCGCAGCGGTAGGCGAAGAGCTGATGATGCGGGGCTTCCTGCTCAATTATTTAGCTAAYGTTTTTGGTCAAAGCAAAAAGGGTTGGATAATTGCAGTAGCGGTTCACGCCGTTATTTTTGGGTCCCTGCATATTTATCAAGGCATTCACGGCGTGATTGGAACCGCCGTCATCGCAATAATTTTTGCCACTGTCTACCTAGTTGGCAAACGCAAACTTTTCCCGATCATACTGGCCCACGGTATCATCAACAGCATCGGCCTTACGGCCTATTATCTCACTGACGGYAAAATRACCTAAACAGTTTTWAGTCTTCGGCCCCTATAACGAAGGCGATGGCGTAAGCACTTACCACTCCAAGCGGCTACTTATGCCATCGCCCTTCCTTAAAGGCCTCTTGCAATCAACGTGGTACCAACTATTGATGCGCATTAAYCCAAATACCCACTGTGCTGGCGGAACAGGGGCTCAAGGAATAGAGCCGGTCAGGCTTTGCCGCCAGATAACCGGAAGTGACCCGAAGGGGCCATAGATCAACGGTGAAAGTTACAGCAATTTCACCGTCAGCATTAGCGGCTAACCTTGGGCAGCAGCCTTATTCGACAAGTGCCAACTGCTTACAAAATCAAATCGGTAAAGTCGGCTATGTCGCCGTGCCGCCGAAGCCTGATTTCAAGGCTATGCTCTCAAATACTTTGCCGTATAAGCCAAACATCTGCTTGCTCATGCTAATGATTGCATCCTGTTCCGTTCGGTCAGTGATTTGTGCCACCAGGACCTTAAAGAAATCCATGTCGGCCAAATCCAATGACCCATGCGAAAGTAAATAACTGAAACACCTGGGGGGCAGATCCAATGAACGCATAAGCTTATCCACGGTCTGAGTGGCGAGCGCTGATCCTGTGCCTTCAATGACAAAGATCATGCCAAAAAAACCGATTGGGCTGATGCGCCGTACATAATCGTATGCGTAAGCCAGCAATTCTTCCGTCGCAGTTGCYGGCTCCGCAGCAAGCACTTTATCTACATCGCCGCCAGCATGCTTAATGTCTTGCAAAATCCATTTCTCATTGCCTTTTTTCGCAAGAATAAAATCAGAAAGGCCRTCTTGCAGTGCTTTGTGATCACTCGACAACTGGGATCTCACTATTTCAGCCAGTGGTACTGTGTGCTTCACATGGTGAAACGCTTCGCTAAGATACCCAATATATGTTTCCTTAGAAAGCTCGCCCTGTATGCCGGCTTGGATAATTGGAAGCGCCAGGAAAATTTCCCGTTCGTTTGCAACTTCTGCGACTAGGCGATCATAGAACGTCATTTTGTGCCCTTTACCATCCCGACCCCATTACTCGAAAAACTCTAACACCCAAACGCCCAACAATAAACTAATCCCATGAGCGCATGCACCGGGTGGTTTGAAGGCGCTAAATTTAGGGGAGACACAGGCAAAATTCAAGTCCTCAAAAAACCAAGTGTAATCTGGCTAAGGTGCCTTAAGGAAATGCACAATATTATTGCCGCCAACTCCCACCTTCTTCAGCCAGCGCTATAAAAGCACCGATACTTGGAAGGAAAAAATAATCGCCGCCCCGGCAACGGACAAATTGCTTTAATTCGTCACNRASMANMARTGWYYMKYYCTGCTTTTTCGTCTCCAGGGATTACCATCTGGCCATCCCCGGTCTGCAATCCAATGATCGGATCACGGTCGTTACCCTGGTCGAAATCATTGCCGTAATTAACCCACTGCTGCTGTACAAATTCAAATTGACGCGAGATGCTGGCATTCAGCACAATAAAGAGGAGCCCCTGCCCAACTTCGCCGTTGACATCCCTTTGCTTTTCGCCACGTGGTACCAGCTTTCCGTATGTGATAGCGCGCCGAAGAATTCGGTGCCGATCGACCAGCAAAGAGCCGAATTCTGCACCGAAACTATCCCGCGGATTAGTCCGCCGTATATGAGCGCCCATAGGGCAAATTCGACCTTCAGGGTCACCAGAGAAGCGGAAATCATTGTCATCTTGTGAMGGCATCAGAGGTGTGCCGTCCCGGCGACGCCCCACCATGCGGGTTGCAATATCGTCCGCATTCCTGCCGTGTTTGGTGGCTTGCTCCAATAGATAACTGCGGAACAGGTCTACATTCTGCTCTAACTTCCGAAGCACCATAAAAGATCCGTTATGCGCAAAGCCTTCCGGTTTGGGTGCTATTGGAATTTCACCATTAGTGTCCACGTGTCCCAACAGGAAYTCACCYGCWGGGAKTGCGTGCCATGTGCCGTCTGGGTCCATACGCCCCCCGCCAGCCAGTTGTTTTTCGACGAGGCCCTTGATAGCTGGACTACCGAGACCATCCCGAAATCCAAAATGCTCCAACAGCACTGGTTTCTGTGGCTGGCTGCYTTTATCGTCGATATAAACTGGCACCTCAGGGCTGGAGACAATGCGCCCTACGTTTTGGCTCCCCTCAATCGATAGGCCACCATCCTGGTCTATCCAGTTGGTAAATTCACGGCTCCAATTCTCCAAGCGGTCTTCATCGACAGCGTACACCCCAATCCACAAATGAACTTGGTCTTCCAGCCAGATTTCGTCCCACAAACTGGGGTCGCTCTCGCCAGCATCTCCATTGATCCCGGCACGCCGCCGCATGCCCTGCTGAAAATCCTGGGGCAGACCGTATAAGATATCATTGTCCAGCTTTAACGCCGCTAGTCCCGCATGTGTGAAGGCAGCATTCACGCAGACATCTGGCACACTCTTTAAATCGTGAAACGACGTGAGCGGACTGAGATGCTGCAACAACCGACGCCCAGCAGCGGCATCCTTGTACCGGCAATAGTAAAACCGCCCGTGGGGCCACTTCAAACCAAATCCCTTGAACAGCGCCTGAACATCTTTGGTGTCTACGGAAGGAAAGGTCATTAAAAGCCTCCTGGTGTCGGGAGGTCAGGGTTAATAAATCTGTCGCGGTCCCGGCTCCAAGCTTCCTTTAGCTCAGCGTCGTTCATGCCTTGATGGGACGCCACCCAGCTGGCCAGAGCTTGTTTGCGTGTAAGCACGCGCAGCGTATCCTCAACACTTGCTGGGAACGCGTCATACCCAAGCGGTTTTTTAAACAAGCACCGGCTGATATAGCGCCGAAAAAAAACGGCGCCTCGGTACGTCGGGTAGCCCAAACAACGGCCCCAAACCGCAAGAACAAAATTGGCATCCGCGCGGTACAAGCAATCCAAAAAATCATCAATGCAGCCATCAATATTTACTGCAAACAACAGATATTTTGTTTTCAGGCCTGCGCCGGATACATCGCCCATTGGCGGCGTCAGCTGATCAAGTATCTGGAGGCGCGCTGTATGCACCATTGGACAGGCTCGAAACAAGCTATTGCCCTGCTCGTGGTCCAACAGCGCCTGCCGTATCTCAGCTACCCGGCCATCAGGATCATCCTTGCGGTACTCAATTGGTGAGACCGCAGTCAAAAAATTGTGCCCCTTCATGAGTGCAGTTCCTTGGCAGAACCTGTGTGGCCAAGCGCTGCATGCTCGGCTTTAAGACCCGTTTTGCCCAGGCAGGGTGCAGCTTCATTCACAAAGGCCCTGTAGCGCCGTCCAAACTCGGCGTCATCTATGTCCTTTTCGGTAGCATCTAGAAAGGCTTGCAATATGGGGTCAAGCTGAAGAGCAGCATCAATATCGCGGACTGTCGCACCGGGATACGCGTTGTAATACAGGTCCTGCGCATGTTCGAAATAGGAGATATAGCGTTTAAAAAGACGCATAGGCCAGGGCCCGGGAAAACCAGCACTTGTGCACCAAAGCAAGTTTAGTCCTTTACTGACAGGCTTAATCCGCCCAAACGCATCAATATATTGGTCCCATGAACCATTGAAATTCGTGGTGAAAAGATAGAGGTCATAGGGCCAGTCCTCGACCGGCTGGTTAGGGTCAAGGCGCGGTAGTTTGTCACTTCGAATAAGGATCCAACGGGCGAAATGAATGAAGGCCAACTTCCTAACGACGCCAAGCGACAGTCGTCTGAAGACAAAAAGGATCAAATGCGTCACCAGCCGCCGCCACCCTCGGGGTACGGGGGTAATCGCTGTCATCGGATTGGCTTTTCCTACGAAATGCAACGGTACGGGCGGCATGGGGTTCCTTAGCTCTTGTAGGTTAGATCCAAATTCCAGGGGAAATTGCCATTGTAAATCACTTTACTGCCCGGTTTGGGCCCGCGGCGCATCAGGGCGATGAAAATCTCTTCCATCGTCGCATCAGCAATGGCAGCACCGACACAATAGTGAAATTGATGGCCGTAGATCATATAAACATCGGGGGACCGTTTGGGATCAAATTTGTTGGGTTTCTGGATACGGCGGCTATCCTTCATCGCCGACATAGCGGAGATATARATCATRCGACCTTTAGCRATTTTATRACGCTTTCCCGTGCCRATCCCMARCTCYTGCGTTTCAGGCACAGTCCGCCAAAGTCCTGGCAGGATATAACTGATCCTCAAGGCCTCGTGGATCACGCCCAGCATCAGGCCGCCGTCACCTTTCTCGGCCGCTCCTCGCCCTATCCGGTAGGCGTCGGGCGTGTTCAGTATCACATCAAGTGCGTGGCCGTTGGCCAGAGTGTTGGTCGGCAAATACCCCATAATCATGCCCATCAGATACGAGCGTAGGTGTTGATCATCAGTGATATTCTGGGCATGGCACCGGCCAATAATGGTGTTGTCCGGCAAGGGTGTTTTCCTAGCCGCTGCGATAGCACCGTCAATAACCTGCCAGACAATCGAAATGCCGCGCTGGGCTTCGCTTACAGCTTTGGGAGCAACCGACTGCGTGCCGAACAGAAAGCCCGCAACTTCCATACACCCTTCGAAAAAGGACTGCTTCGCTTCATCTGGAATAGGCACGCCGTAATAGCGCTCGATCACAGCTTCAATGGCCGGCACCATCACATCCTGAATTGCATCGATACGACCGCCAGCTTTGTCTAGTTTCTGGTTACTAGTATCACGCACGATTTGGCGGATAAATTCCAAATCTCCGGCACCCCATAACTTCTTCACTTGCTCAAGCGTCTTCCAGTAGTCTGGCGTATCTTTCATGGCTAGAAGGAAAGTGGGATCCCAGCCTAAGTGGTCTACCTGGCGCTGGTACGGCACTGGGAAGTCATTCTGTCGCTGGAACACTTCCTGTACATTGTCGAAGCTGGTAATTATTACCGTATTTGTAAAAGGAAACCGAAAGATGGGTGCGATACGGCGCAGCAAACCAAAAACAGCGGGAATGATCCGCCGGATCAGCAGGGTGACGAAAAACTGGACAACGGGCCCAGGCCGTTTTTTTGCAAAACTGAGCTGTTGTTCTATTCCTTCAGTCGGTGTCATACACTACTCTCAGTTTCATAATTAAGATGCTGGGCCTCGCCCAGTGGTACCAATAAACACCGTCAAGTAGAAACTCTATCCAGCTAAAGGTTCATTGTCCAGCCGAGCCTTCAGGCCCAACTTGCCTCTCATGAAGGGCTGGTGCTTTTGTTTTTGCATCGAGATAACGGGTGATCGCCTCGTACCCAGACGCATACAAGCGTTCAAAACCTTCATCCGTCAGGTCAAGATCCGTAGCCTTGAAGCCCAAGTCATTGATCCGTACGCTTCGTTTAATCTGCTCCAGGTCCTGATCGAAATTGATAGTCTGGGCATTTAGCAAGGCAGCAAACAAGCTTTTGGTGAAATCGAACAGGTTATTCAGTTCATGAACCGCTGTCGGCCCCCCGCTCTGGTCTTTCTCGAAACAAAAGCCCAGCGTCTGTTGATTTATATCGTCAGCGGTATCAAATGCGTTGATTGGATAATTATACACCGTGCCGCCATCAACATAGAAATGGTCATTCGGCTTACCATTAGGAAACTGCCAAGCCGCATACATAAGCGGAATAGACATAGAGGCGCGAACCGCACCAACAACCGATGCCTCTGGCGTTTTGCGCGCTGAAAATTCACGCGTATTACAAATGTTCAGGTCAGTAGCAAAAACCCGCAAGTCTAGCCCGCCGCTCTCGGCTAGCGCAGCAAAAGTTAAGTCCTTTGGCAGACCAACGCCAGTCACCTGGCCGGCGATCCAGTCATACAGAACCTCCCCTTTGTAGAGACCATAATGCGTCGCTACTCGGATGGGGTTAGGTTTATCTTCAAGCGATTTGAACTGGAGAGCACTCAACGCCTCACGCAGACCCTCAGCTGAATAGCCCAAGCTAAGCAGTAAGGCCACAAAAGCCCCGGCGGAGGCRCCCGCCACACGGCGCACTCCGGCGAGCAAACCGCGTTCCTCGAGAACTTTTAAGGCACCTGCGTAAGCAATTCCGCGCACGCCACCACCTTCGAAAACCAAGTTTTCATACACTGGCTTTGGCATGCTCATAAAGTTAGCGTTTTCGGTCATTTTAGGCGTTCCCTCTTCCTATACTACTGCAACTGTGTCGCCAGCCTTGCCTCGATAAATCACTATTTGGTTCCGGCCTCCAGATTTCGCCTAATAGAACGCCT
This sequence comes from Kordiimonadaceae bacterium, assembly GCA_016764715.1. Lineage (GTDB taxonomy): Bacteria > Pseudomonadota > Alphaproteobacteria > Sphingomonadales > Kordiimonadaceae > Kordiimonas. The sequence goes on from JAESRJ010000148.1 coordinate 9,849, forward strand.
TGTCACCCGTTGAAAAAAAATCGACTGCGCTGGAGAAACCGCCATCTTTGAAGCTGACCAATCCGATACTGATATTAACGCCCACTGTAGGGAGTTCATCACTGGCCCGTGCACGCAATCGTTCGCGCTGGGCCAAATACGTCGTCCCACTCGGCAGGGCCTCTATATCTAGCACATTCACTGCAAGAGCTGGTTGGGCTAAGTTCAAAAGCAGGAGGAAAAATACTGCCCACGTCAGTTTTACAAAAGCCATTTTAGCCCACCATAAACCGGCGTAGCGGGCGTTAGCCGCCCAACTCAAAACCGATCTCATCCAAAACTGATGCCCCCACCGAGATCATGCGTAGCGCATACTATCAAATTTAAACGCAAAAGCTTCTTTTTTGGAAATCACACCTTTTGCGGTCAACATAGGCGTCCTGAGCCTTTCTAACTAGCTACCAACAGCAAATCGAAAAAAAGCCAGCCGTTCGGACGAGAAGTAAAGTGGGCCGGCATTGACCCATGGCGGCTCTCTCGAGCCGCCATGGGTCGGTTTGCAATGGCTATCCCAATATATTTAATGGGCCCTAGCCGAAAAACCATACCAGTTGCTATCCAGCGAATACGTAGCTGGTTTTCACAACTGTATAAAACTCAACGGCATAGCGCCCCTGTTCACGCGACCCATAAGATGAGCCTTTGCGGCCGCCAAAAGCCACATGATAATCGACGCCAGCTGTCGGTAAATTCACCATCACCATACCTGTTTGCGCACGGCGTTTAAACTCGCGAGCCATTTTCAGGCTCTGAGTGCAAATGCCGGCCACCAGACCAAATGCGGTATCGTTGGCCACGGCAAGGGCTTCTTCAAAGTCAGCCACTTTGATAACCGAGCCACACGGTCCGAAAATTTCTTCGCGGTTAATGCGCATATCATTCGTGGTATCAATGAAGAGCGCTGGCGCTTGATAAAAGCCCTGCGTATCAAGTTCCAGCCGCTCGCCGCCAATCACTCTGGCTCCCTCTTCGTGGGCAAGAGCGACATATCTCAGGTTTGAATTCAACTGTTTTTCGTCGACAACTGGGCCAATTTGTGTGGTTGGATCAAGGGCATCACCTATTTTAATGTCGGCAAGCGCTTTGGTCATCGCTTCCACGAATTCATTATAAATGCCGGCTTGCACGATCATGCGGGAAGAGGCTGTGCAGCGTTGCCCGGTAGAAAAGAATGTGCCGTTGATACAAGCAGGCACAGCGATTGAAAGATCAGCATCATCCAAAACCACCATCGGGTTCTTGCCGCCCATTTCGAGCTGCACCTTTTTTTGCATCTTGCCGCAAACCTCGGCAATATGGTTGCCGGTGGCGCCAGAGCCAGTGAACGAAATTGCATCAATATCTTTGTGCGTTACAATGGCTTCACCAACGACCGATCCGCGCCCCATCACCAAGTTAAACACACCAGGYGGGCACCCACATTCGWCCAATATTTCAGCAATAATATGAGCACAACCCGGTGTTAGATCTGCCGGTTTTAGAATCACACAGTTCCCGAAGGCGAGCGCTGGCGCAATCTTCCAGGCAGGGATCGCAATAGGGAAATTCCACGGCGTGACAAGGCCAACAATACCAACCGGTTCGCGGGTGGTTTCTACATCAATATCAGGGCGCACCGACGCTTGAAAATCCCCAACCTGCCGAAGGGCCTCGCCCGCAAAAAATTTAAACACTTGAGAGGCACGCATGGTTTCACCCATGCCTTCTGCAAGCGTTTTGCCTTCTTCCCGGGAAAGCAGGCGACCAATTTCATCTTTCCGTGCTGCAATAGCGTTCCCTACTGCCTCAAGCAGATCGTGCCGYGCTTGCGGGGTGGCATTCGCCCACCCAGGTTGCGCGGCCTTCGCCGCAGCAACAGCAGCATCAACACTAGCGGCGTCTCCGTATGAATAGACGCCGATTACATCGGAAGTGTCTGAGGGGTTTATATTYGGCATATAGTTCCCAAAACTGACCCACTCTCCGCCAATTAAATTATCATGGTTTTTCATCATCATTCTCTCATATAAAATTGAAACTAAAATTTAAGGGCCTCAGCGGCCATACAGTTGCTCTAGCACTGGCTGTAGCTTTGTCTTCTCATGACTGTTTAATGTGCAAAACGGCGGCAGCATCTGTTCCCAGGATGCMTGGCCTGTACGGGCCGCCGCCAAGTATTTTATCGCGGGGATCAGCGGCACACTGGCAATTGTTGCGCGCAGTTGCTCTATCTCTTGGAGGGTATCCGTATTAGGCACTTTTTTCGCGGCCCAAACCTGCGCGCACAGAGGTGCGGTTTGGTTCACTGTCGCGGAAATGCAGCCTGCGAACCCSGACRCRGCKGCTTCACCCARTGAGACCTCTGAACTMGGRAACACAGARAAATCRGGKGAYAGGATGGCTAGGTCACGGCAATATTCCAGGTTTCCTGAGGAATCYTTAATGCCAGAAAACCGCTYGGGCCATTTTTTATGCAGATAATCAATCACCAAAGTAGGAATTGTCAGGCCTGTCATTTGCGGAAAATTATAAAAATAGATTTGGATCAACCGGCCAGTTAAAGCCTCATGTAACTGGCTGTACCAGTCGATGAGGCCTTGATCTGAGACGGGAGCATAATAAYAAGGCGGCAAAACTAAACCGACTGAATAGCCCAAATTATCAGCAGCGCATGTCAGGGAAATCGTCTCTGTGAGGGAGGGCGTCCCTGTTCCAACCATAAGCTTTGACCGATCCAGATTGTCCGCCGCCCACCCCATAATAGTTTTACGGGTTTTTGTACCGAATGAATTCGCTTCGCCTGTRGAYCCAAGTATATTCAGGCCGTCACARCCGCTTGACAACATGTAGGAGCAATGCGCCAAAAACAGGTCTTTATTGGGCCTTCCAGTTTCGTCAACTGGCGTTGGTACGGCTGCGATTACGCCTTGCATATATCTATATCCCTCAGTTTTTGATAGTATTCGGTGCGTATATATTTGCTGGTCTAGCCGCCACAGCCGGATGGTCGACCTTCGTTGTAAATTCTTGTGTCCACCCCCCGGGGGAGCCGAGCGCGATGACGGGCTGCTCGAAATATTCGCTATTCACTTTCACAAAGACTGCGTCAGCCGCAGTAACCTCGTCGTCGTAACAAATGGCATCAACCGGGCAGATACTTTCAAAGAACCCGCACTCAACGCATTCCGTCGGGTGGCTGTAGAACATACGGGCCCCTTCATAGATGCAGTCAACAGGGCAGACGGCAGCGCACGCCCCGTCCTTGATATCGATACAGCCGCCTTTAATGATGAGAGTCACTGCGTGAACTTCCTACCGACCCTGCCAAACAGGCCTACGTTTTTCCCGAAACGCTCGCACACCTTCTTCTGAATCCTCTGAATTGAGCGCTGCAATAAGCAGTGGCAACCGCAGGGACTGTGCCTCATGCAGCGTAAGATGGCTGGTTTGTTGTATCGTCTGCTTGATAGCAGCAACGGAAAGCGGCGCGCATGAGATGATATCTCTGGTCCATGCTTCGACTTCTACATCAAGCATGTCCTGCGGCACGACCTTGTTCACAAGACCGTATCCAGCAGCTTCGGTTGCCGACATCATGCGCCCCGTCATCATCAGGCCCGCGGCAATTTTCTCAGGGATAAGGCGCTGCAGCATGACCATGCCGCCATCAAGGGGCAAGCGACCCACTTTGGCCTCGGGCAAGCCAAAGCGAGCCTCTTCTGAGGCGATCACAATATCGCAGCCCAGAACCATCTCCATGCCGCCACCAAGTGCCAAGCCGTTTACACGAGCAATCACTGGGACCGTCAGCGAGCGGCGCATTGCAATACCGCCAAACCCATTTGGGTTAAGCGAGGCCCAGTATTCGAGCCCTGATTTGCTGGCATCTGATTTCATGTCCGCGCCAGCGCAGAAAGCGCGCTCACCTGCACCAGTTAGCACCACACAGCGAACGTTAGGGTCGGCCTCAATCTCTTGCCATATGATTTCAAGCTGGCTTTCAGTTGCAGCATCAACGGCATTCATCCGGTCMSGCCGATCGATGGTCACCCGGGCAACACCGTCGGTAATATCTAAATGAACACTCATGGCACAGTCCCCGTCGCTGCAGGTCGGGTCAGATTAAACTCCTCAATAATTTCATCCGTGTGCTGGCCCAATTTTGGCGGTACATGCCGAACGGTCATGGGCGCATCGCTTAAATGCACCGGCGAACCAACTAAAGTAAGCTCGCCGAGTAAGGGATGCTCGATATCCACCAACATGTCGTTGATCGCTGTTTGAGGGTCCGCCAGCGCTTCCCCGAGCGAGCGAACCGGTGCACACAGCAAATCTTCCGCCTCAAGCCGCTCCAACCAGTATGCTGTGGAATTCGTAGCAAATGTTTCCTTAAACAAATTTTGCAGATAAGGTTTATTCTTCCGTTGAGAAGCAAGGTCTGGATATAGGGGAGAAATATCCTCTATCTCAAGGGCATTACAAATATCCTGAAGCGGGTTGAGCTTGAACGCGCCGACCACCACAAGGGCACTGTCCGTTGTTTCGAACACTCCTGTGAGCGGCATAGCGGCCCAATTGAGTACCTCCTTGTGCTTGCTCCACTGCGCCGCTTCCTGCATCTGCATCGCAATCATACTGTCATACAGGGAAACGCTTACCTTTTGGCCAACGCCTGTTTTATGGCGTGCTAGCAAAGCAGCCATCACGCCTTGCGCCAAGTGCATGCCCGCCGAATAATCGCAGAGTGTCGTCGGGTAAATCGAGCGCGGGATGGAGGGATCAGCTGTTTTTTCCATCACGCCACTCATCGCCTGAGCCAGCACATCCTGGCCGCCTTTATGAGAATAAGGGCCTTTTTCACCAAACCCTGTGCCTGAGGCACAGATAATCTTCGGATTGATCTTCTTAAGCTGCTCATAACCAAACCCTAAGCGGTCCATGACACCCGCCCGGAAGTTGTCGACAACAACATCGCTTGCCCGTACCAGATCATAAACCATCTGCTTTCCAGCTTCAGATTTTGTATTGATTTCAATCGATCTTTTATTCCGGTTAAGCGAGCAATAAACCGCATTATTCATAGCTATTTCAGAGGTTTCTCCGAAGAAGTTCCGCGATAAATCACCGGTGCCTGGCCGTTCCACTTTAATGATATCAGCGCCAAAATCACCCAGCACCTGCGTGGCACACGGACCAAGCATCACTTGAGTGAAATCAAGGATACGCACACCGCTGAGCGGTAGATTTTCTGTGTCAGACATCGGTTATCCTTCTATTTCTTCAACAAGTGCATTGGATGACGGGACATCGCCCGGGTCGGCCCCTTGATTGCGCATGCCCTTTTGAATGAGCGAGGCATCGACATCGCGAAGTGCTAAACCTGAATTGAGTGCAAGTGAAACAGCTATTCCCGCCGCCTCGCCCTGCGCCATACAAGGCGGAATTTCGCGYGACATTTTCTGCCCGGCGCTATCAACCGAATAATGGCGTCCCGCAACGATTAGGTTGTCGATGGATTTTGGCAATAAAGCCCGGTACGGCGTATAATAGTCACGCCCGCGGCACACACTGTCGCTAAAATGGCGTCTGCTTTTGACATCCTTTTTCGTGACCACATATTCACCTTGAAGCAAGCGTGTTTGGCGTATCCCCAGTTGTTCTGCAGCACCCAGCATTTTAGCGTTTTCAAATCCGGGGAGGTTTTCCCGAGCGTAAGCAAGCATGTTCATCATGCGTTCGCGGCCTTCATATTCCGCAGCCACCATGCCTTCCGGCGACAAGCCGTCATAGCCAGTCATATGCGGGCAATTACACCATACAACGCCAGGCAAAGGGGTTTTCAGCCACCACATGCCCCATGAGCCACCGATGACACGGCGCGCTTCCCGATCCAGTTTCTTGTAAGCTTCAGGCTCGGCATACTGAAAGGCCTCGGCCTTATCTGTGTCCACGTCCATCAACCGGAACACAGTGGTAACGATATACTGCCCCTTAATGAACGAAGCCCCTGCAGATGAGGCCAAATCCAGATCACCAGTCGCATCGATAACCATGTCTGCCATAATTGCCTGACGACCGAGTTTGGTCTGGCAAATCACGCCTTKTACCAACGGCCCGTCCATGATGGCTTCGGAAAACCAGCTGTGAAGGCGCAAGTTCACGCCAGCTTCACGCACCAAATCAAGGCTTACGCGCTTCCAAGCATCTGGATCAAAAGCCACCGCGTGTAAAATTGATTGAGGCATACCGGTTTCGTGGAAGTTAATGCACCCCCAACGAGACCATTTTTGCCACATTTCCCAGCTTTTTACGCAGTCCTCTGGCGGCGGATAAACGGCACCRTCYTGCRRCGCCATYCGGTCAACAAATTCACTAACRATKCCKGTSGTRACRATCTCGTCGCCCTGATTGACCATATCATCCAGCACMAGCACCATGCCGCCTGAGGCCATACCGCCAAGGTGATGATACCGCTCAACAAGAGTAACCGAGCACCCGTTGCGGGCAGCTGAAATTGCTGCACATAGGCCCGCAGGCCCACCGCCAACGACAACAACGTCAGTTTTTGCAACGACYGGTATTTGCTCGCTTCGGCTTAGTACAAAGTCTTTCACTTGTTCAGCCATGAAATAGTCTCCTTGGCAGCCTTCGGCAGAAGGCCATACTCAAATAATTAATGGGTCTCGGCCGCTTACCAGCGGACAATCAGCCGCTCAGCTATTGAAACTGCGGCGAAAATACAGACGGACAGCCCTGATGACATGAGAACAGTGGCGTAGAGCAATGAAGCCCGGAAATTGAAGGTCGAGTCTAAGATCAACGAGCCTAAACCCACATCCGCGCCAACCCATTCACCAATAATTGCGCCAATAACACAGGTGGTGGCGGCTATTTTCAGCGCCGAGAATAAAAAAGGCAGTGATGCGGGTAACCGAAATTCCCAGAAGACTTCGGACTTAGAAGCAGACAGAATGCGTGCCAGTTCCAGTGCCTGAGGGCTGATGGACTGTAAGCCCCGCACCATGTTTACCAATGTCGGGAAAAAACAGATCAGTCCTGCAATAATTACTTTTGCCGATAAGCCTGAGCCAAAAATCAAAACTAGTATTGGGGCAATTGCCAAAATTGGGATGGTATTGATAAACACAGCAAGCGGGAAAAATGCTTTTTCAACCAACCTGTTATGAACAAACGCAATAGCAACTAGAACTGCCGCTAGATTACCAACGATGAAGCCAAGAATACTCTCTTGAAATGTTGGCCAAAAGTTCTTCAGCAACAGGGGGAATTTATCTACCAGCGTTGTTGCCACATCACTTGGTGCGGGTGCAATGTAAGACGGCACATCGAAGAAACGAACCCCGAACTGCCATAGCGCCAACAGAACCAGCAACGTACCTAACGGCAGGGCTATTGTCGCCACCTTTTTGCGCAGCTCAGCCTTTTTTTCCAGCAGAAGGGCCTGCTTATCCATTTCAATAAACGCTGAAGCTGTCATGAGCAAGTCTCCAGCAGCGTGCGAAGGTAAGCTGTATGTCGGATAAACTCAGGCTTATCACGGAGCGTGATTTCTCGGGGGTACGGGAAATCAATATCAATGATCTCCTTCAACCGGCCCGGGTTAGCCTGAAACATCACTACCTTYTGGCCCAGAAATACGGCTTCCTGAATCGAGTGCGTTACAAATACRATTGTTACGCCGGTCTCTTGCCAAATTTTCAGGAGTTGTAAATTCAGATGGTCCCGCGTCATTTCGTCCAGCGCACCAAAAGGTTCATCCATCAATAATAATTTAGGTTTGCATACCAGCGCCCGCGCAATAGCGACCCGCTGYTTCATTCCGCCRGACAGCTCATGSGGCATGGAATTCTCGCGCCCTTTCAGGCCTACCAGCTCCAATAACTCTTCAGGGCTTTTCTCACTAACAGGAATATCTACGCCAGCGCTTTCACCAATTTCCAGCGGCAACTCCACGTTTTCAAGCACCGTGCGCCACGGCAACAACGTTGCATCCTGGAATACAAACGCGAGTTCCCGCCCAAGACGAGCGGCTTCCGTAGACTTGCCGAGTATCCTCACGTCGCCCGAGGCAGCAGGCACCAAATCAGACACCAAACGCAGGAACGTGGATTTCCCGCACCCAGATGGCCCCAAAATGGTATAGAAAGCGCCTTCTTCGATCTCTAGAGACAAGTTGTTGATCGCCGCAAAGGCGCCGAACTTCACACTGGCATTTTCAAGCAGTACTGCATTTTGCAGATGACTGGACGCCGCGCCGCCAACTTTACCGRCRTCAGAAYTTYCAACTACACCAGTATTTGTCATAGCTTTTTCCCATATTTTGGCCGGTCGGCGGCAGTCGCTTCAAGAATAGAAAGCGTCATCAGATCTTCAAGTTTAGGCGGGGCACCCTCAAACTGTCCAAGCCTATCGTAGGCGTCAATTTGTGCTTGCCAAACCGCAGGTGCCATGGTGCCCCAACCGTTCTGCGCTGTGTTTTCATTGAAGGAGAAATCAGTAATTAGTTTAACGGCACTCAACTCGATCTGGGTGTCCAGGTTTGGATAACGCTTAACGAGTATCTCGACGGCTTTCTCTGGATTTTCGTACACCCAACCCCAACCTTTCGCGATCACGCGGATGGTTGCTTCTATCTTACTCCTGTGGCGTAGAAGTATTTTATCAGTAACATAATAGGGGTTTGCATAGAGCTGAAACCCCGCATCCCACAGGCTCATTTCAATGCGTTCGTCACCGAGAATTGCCAGCGCGTTCATATTGCTACTCCAGCCCGTAACTACGTCAACCTGGCCCGTCATCAAAGCTGCCGTATCACCGCCCATGACAGTGACGTTGACATCCTCTTCCGCGATATTGTGCTGCGCCAAAAGTGCACGAAGTAAAATACGTGCCGTGCCCTGTGTGGCGACGGTTTTGCCAATGAGATCCCGAGGAGTATGAACGGGGTTTCCTTTGAGCGAGAAATACGTAAATGGATGCCGCTGAAACCCTACGGCAATACATTTGATGGGCAGGCCGGCCGCTCTTGCAAGGATCAAAGACGGGCTAGAGGAAACCGAACCCAAATTGGCCTGCGCAGAAACAACCGAGCCTACTCCGTCAATATTAGGACCCCCCGGTACGATTTTTAGGCTAAGGCCAGCGTCAGCGAAATATCCGAGTTCGTCGGCCACCACTTCGCCAATAATACCGTTAGAGGCAAGCCAGCCGAGCTGAAGCGTAACGGGGAACATGTTATCTGCGGGTGTATCTTCGTCATTCCACATAGTGCCAATAACCACAGCACCAGCGGCAACGCCTATGCCTTGCAAAAATCTACGTCGGGCAATTTTTCTTTTTCGCCGATAGACCACGATGTCCCCTTCATTCCCTGATACCCTGCACAAATGGATTGCCCGAGGCACCTCACCTTCCGAAGCGTTACATTGACATTAGCGCCAGCATAGGCGAGGCATGAAGGGCTATTTTTGATTAACAGTGRTGCGTTTTTMGCACCACCTTTTCTAATGGGCCTCAGTATGCATACRGTTTTYTTACGGTATCTTGATGAGGTAGCCCGCCARGGGTCCATCAGAAAAGCYGCGCGTGTCCTGAATGTCACCTCCACATCTGTGAACCGCAAAATTATCAATGTGGAAAAACARCTTGGCACCCGCCTTTTTGAACGGTCACCTGCCGGTGTGGAACTGACAGCTGTAGGCAAAGTGGTGTTAGAGCATTGYCGGAAAACCTTGTATGACTTTAACAACGTCAAAACCATCATCGATGACCTAAGAGACCTGCGCACAGGACACTTAAGAATACAGACTGTAGACTCTGTAACTTTTGCGGTATTGCCGCAAATACTCGAAATTTTTGGCGAAAAATATCCCGGAATTAGTCTCTCGGTCACCGCCGCTATGCCCGACGCTGTTTCAGCTGCAGTCATTGCGGGGGAGACAGATATAGGCATCAACTTCACCAATGACCTGCATCCTGGCATCCGCGTTATCTCGGAAAAAGCAGCGCCTTTTGGTATCATTATGCCAACCGGACACCCCCTAGCAGAGCGAGCAAGTGTCACTGTTCAGGAAATTAAACCTTATCAGTTGGTTCGCACAATTGACGCACGCGGGCGAAACTCGATCCTCGACCATAACATTGAAGATACCGCCATGCACCTTTCTACCCATATTTTCACCAACGCCCTGACGGTCGCCAARCAGGCTATCCTTGCCAATCAAGTAATCGGAATTTACWCGAAAATYGGCTTTATGGCKGAGATTGAAAGCGGRCAGTTAAAATTTGTCCCGCTCGCGGTGAAAGCTCTTAGCGAATACAAAGTGGGTCTCATTATTTCCGCCACGGCCAGCATTGATCCCGTTAAACGATTGTTCTTAAACGTAGTTGAGCATGTGTTCAAAACTCTAAATTTTAACAATTGAATATGCACTTACTAGAGCAAACCAGCAGCGCGAAGCATAGGAAACACTGCGTTGCGGCACGGACTTACAGTCGCGGCCACCACTTCCTGCGCGCCCATTACATAGAAACCCGCGTGGCCCGCGCCACGTTTTCGGAGTGCAATATGGCTACCTTGTTCGTACTTAAATCAGAGCCGGATCTAGTGCCTTTACTCGAAGGACTTCACTCAAATGAAAACAGGGCACCAAGTGCCCTGTTTTCATACGTCTACCCTGCCAAAAGGACAATTATCAGAATATAAAGTCAGTGGCAGTCAAGTCTGCAAGGTCAATGTTATTGATCGTTACACTGGTATTTTCATCAAGTGAAATAACTACACTGCCGCCCCTTTGAACACTAAGGGCTAACAATTCTTCAAGATCCAGAATACCGAACGCCGAAAGGTCAACAACATCGGTACCTTCACTAAAGTCGCGGATAACATCCCGTCCAGAGTCCTGCTCGAAAACAAAAACATCAGCCCCGGCATTACCGATTAACTGATCATTGCCAGCACCACCGTTGATGATATCGTCCCCAGCGCCGCCCCGCACAATGTCCCGACCTTCCCCGCCATTCAGAGTATCGTCACCCGAACCCGCGAAGATAATATCGTTACCACTACCTCCATCGATAGAGTTGTTTCCTTGCAAGGCAAAAATTCGGTCATTTCCCGCGCCGCCATCCACTACATCGTCTCCGGCACCAGGGGATAAACGGTCGTTACCCGCACCGCCCAAAAGGGTGTCAGAACCAGCACCTCCATCAAGAATGTCGTTGCCGTCATTACCAGTCAGAACGTTATCACCAGCGTCTCCGGTTAACCTATCAGCGAAATTTGTACCAATGAGGTTCTCGAAGTTA
>JAESRJ010000015.1 GCA_016764715.1 Kordiimonadaceae bacterium
CTTGATCTATGCCGCAAATATTCCAACGTTCAAGCCACGTGCCGTATCCGTAGGCGCTGGTGCCAAACGTTGTATGCGGTGTCAGCATCAAGGCCCGAGCCCCCGCCGGTAGCAACGACCCTCGGTACAAAGCATCTGCAAACACAGACAAATCTTCAACAGTTGAATACAGTGCCGATGCCCCAAATGCGACGGCACGGTTAATCAGTATCGCGCGGTCATAGGCGGGCGACATACTCCGATATGTCAGCGCGGCGTCGTCGCCGGAGCTGTGATAATAGCCGGTATTTGTAAGACCCAAAGGGCTAAGAATACGCTGCTTTAAAAGCGCGTCGTATGACAGGCCTGATTTCTGCTCCAAAATAGCCGACAACAGAATAAAGTTGGTGTCGGCATACTTGCCTTGCGATCCCGGCTTGAAAATCAACGTGCGGTCAAGACGCGCGATCATATCGCTGAGCAAAATATCTGATTGCGCCAACGCCACCAGCTCTTCGTAGGTCATGCCGTCATAAAATTCGTGCAAGCCCGACTGGTGCGATAGCAATTGGTGCAACGTAATAGTAGCCGCTGGCGAGCCATCCGCGGCAAACTGAGGCATAAGCGTGCCGAGCGTATCATCAAGCGCCAAAGCGCCGTCTTCGACCAGCATCAACGTCATCACGGCGGTAAACTGTTTGCTAATGGAAGCGAGATAAAAACGCGTCTGCGGCGTAGCCAGCTTGCCGCCTGCCTTATCGGCGTATCCGTACCCGAGCATCACTTGGTGGCCGCTGCCGTTATCAATCAAGACGCTGCCATTAAAATCGTTAGTCTTATAAGCGTTGGCCAGAAAATCAGCCTGAGGATTAGGCTCCTCTGCAGCCAAACCGACTAAAGGCATGAAAAGCACTGCGCTGAGAACCAGCAGAAATCCCCTCAAAATCCGCACTGTGTATTCTCCCCTAAAGACTATCGCGCTGCTTTGGTTAACCGCAAAAGAGCGCGCGCGCAGATCACATCTGCAGGGTTGCCGGTGGTTTTGCAATCAAGTTCGGCCTCGATCAAAATCTCAAGCGCCTTTTCGATTTTACCTGTACTCCAGCGGCTTAGCTCCAATTGGAAACGGTCACGTTCACCGAAAAACACAGGGGGACGCAATTTGCCAAGCGCATCCCCTGCACTCAGGCCTTGGTCCATATGGCCGCGCGCCAAATGCAGCCGCATAATACGGTTTTGCAGAGTGCGAATTATTGCGATGGCATTTTCGSCTGCCACACGCGCGCGCTCCAAGAGCTTTTCAAGCCGCTGCAAATCACCGCCTGTTACYGCTTCTGCAATTTGGTTGATGCCAAGCGCTGCAGTGTCGCCAACGCAGGCTTCCGCATCCGCCAGCGTGATCTGGCTTTTATCGTTGCCCTTATAAAGAACAAGCTTATCCAGTTCCCCGCGAGAGATCAGCCTGTCACTACCGAGGTTATCAACGAGGTAAGCCACAGCATCTTGGGTCGCGTTCAAACCGGCATCCGCAAAAACGCTTTGCACAAGGCCCATCAAGTCCCGGCTGCTGTCCTCATAACACGGGATTGCCAGCGCATTTTTCTCTTTTTCCATGACCTTGCGAAGGCTTGATGTGGGCTTCAGGTCACCGCCAGTGAGTACCAGCAAGCCGTCACCCTGCGTGCTGGCAAGCGCCAGCTTCACGGCTTCGGTGCATTCGTTACCTGCGCCGTCAAAGCGTACCAAACGCCTGCCGCCCATCATCGAGATTGCATCCAGCTCATCCAAGAAAATGGACGGTGTGTTTTTTACATTCTCAAGCGAAGGCTTTGCCACTTGAAACGGGTCAGACAGATCTGGCGCTATTTGTTTGCTGATAACATCCGCGCGTTCGCGGGCAAGCCCTTCATCGCGGCCAAAGACAAGGACGGCTCGTACATTGGGGCCAATAGACTTGAGCAGGGCCGGAATATCGCGAGGTTTAACTTTCACGCTTCTCCCCCTTCTGTCTTAATTTTTTGCAAACTGAAGAGCCAAACGGCGGTGAATACGCTCAGCCAATTCGAGCACCAAGCGCCGGGCGCTGTCTTCACGTTGTGTGACCGTCGAAAAGTCAGACTGCACAATATCAAACGATGTCCGCGCGCGCAGTTCCTGTTCAAAGAGCACGGTGCCATCTTCATTGGACGTCAGCTTGATAGCTGCCACCAACGTCAACTGTTCCTGGGTTATCGCGGCGTCAGGGCGAACACCGAAGCCCTCGCTTGACTGCCGAAGAACCACGGCAAGGGTATAGTCCACCGCACCTGATGCGTTTAGCCTGTCAATGAGCCGGTTTCGCATTATCTGGCCCAGCCGGTCAGGGATTGGCCCTACTTCAACGGCCGCCAGCTTTGCCTGCATAGCCGCACTTGAGCCGCCAGCCTCGTACAAAGGACGAAAACCACAGGCGCTGATCAGCATAAGTGATATGAGAGCAATGATACGCATCAGTTAGCCACTATATTGACGATACGGCCCGGCACAACAATGACTTTGCGTACGGTCTTATCGCTTAGAAAATGAATGATCTTTTGCTGCGCCATCGCGGTGGCTTCGACATCTTCTTTTGACATGTCTTTAGCCACCTCGATTGTAGTGCGCACTTTGCCGTTTACCTGGATTGCCATTTYTACAGTGGCGTCCACAGTCAAAGCCTSAATCAACTGGGGCCAAGCGGCATCGGCCACCAGGGTTTTATGACCAAGTCGGTGCCACATTTCCTCTGCCAAGTGCGGCATCATTGGACTTACCAATAAAATGAGCGTTTCCTGAGCTTCACGCAGCACTTCAGCCGCGCCGTCGCCCTCAATTTTACCGCTGAGCACATTGGCAAACTCGTACAGACGCGCGACGGCCTTATTGAAATGCAGTTTTTCAATATCGTCGGTAATGGCTTTGATCGCCTTGTGCGTCACTTTCCGAAGCGCAAATGCACTCGCAGAAAGGCTCTCTGGCATTTTGACACCTTTTTTACTTACGAATTTACCGTTTTCAGTGACGATCCGGTAAATGCGCTGAGTAAAGCGCCATGCGCCTTCGACGCCGCCTTCGGTCCACTGCAAATCGCGTTCTGGTGGGCTGTCAGACAACACAAACCAACGTGCTGTATCAGCGCCGTACTGATCAATAATATCGTCCGGGTCGACAACGTTTTTCTTCGACTTTGACATTTTCTCAGACCGGCCTTCAGTAACCTCAAGGCCTGTATCGCTGCGGTACATCGTGCCGTCTTCTCGGGTACGAACAACCTCCGGGAACACCCACTTATTTTCGCTGTCACGGTAGGTCGCATGATTAACCATGCCCTGCGTGAACAAGCCTTCAAAAGGCTCTTTTACCGACGTATAGCCAACCTTGTTTAGCGCACGCGTGAAAAAGCGCGCATAGAGCAGGTGCAAAATCGCGTGCTCAACGCCGCCAATATATTGTTTTACAGGCATCCACTGATCCACCAGCTCTTTATCGAGCGGCGCTTCGGCATCTGGCGAACAGAAGCGGAGGAAATACCAGCTGCTATCAACGAACGTATCCATTGTATCGGTTTCGCGGCGGGCTTTTTTGCCGCATGCAGGGCAATCCGTGTGCTTCCAGGTTGGGTGGTGCTCAAGCGGATTACCTGGGATATCAAACGACACATCTTCTGGCAGCTTCACAGGCAAATCTGCAACTTTAACCGGCACAACACCGCAATCATTGCAGTGCACGAACGGGATCGGCGTGCCCCAATAGCGCTGGCGCGAAACCCCCCAGTCACGCAGGCGGTAATTGACCGTGCGCTCGCCCCAGCCGTCTTTCTCAGCCTGCTCGATGATGGCTGCTTTGGCGGTGTCTACATCAAGGCCGTCAAGAAACTTGGAATTATAGAGCGTGCCAGCACCAGTGTAGGCTTCATCGCCGATTTCAAACGTGGCTGCGTCCTCGCCTTCCGGCAGAACAATAGGCAGCACAGGCAGATCATATTTGCGCGCAAAATCAAGATCGCGCTGATCGCCAGCCGGGCAGGCAAAAATCGCGCCGGTGCCGTACTCCATCAAAACAAAGTTCGCCACATAGATCGGCAACGTCCATTTTGGGTCGAGCGGGTGCTTARCCGTTAGGCCGGTATCCACCMCWTYYWYMWCARCTTTTKCGAKMRYTTYTKMRRTWKWRSYKGTTNWTKCRRCNAWWSAWCRWTNNAMAAGCASYRRKCTCMGCATTATCTTCAGCCAATTTAGCCGCGAGCGGATGATCAGGCGAAATCGCACAAAAGCTAGCACCGTAAAGCGTATCTGGCCGCGTAGTGTAAACAGGCAAATCTTCGCCTGTTTCCGCGATCTCGAAGGTGACTTTCAAGCCTTCCGAACGGCCGATCCAGTTTTCCTGCATCAGGCGCACTTTATCCGGCCAGCGGTCAAGCTCTGCCAAACCATCAAGCAACTCATCGGCAAAATCCGTAATTTTCAGGAACCACTGCGACAGTTTGCGGCGCTCAATCAACGCGTCAGACCGCCAACCACGGCCATCAATAACCTGCTCGTTCGCCAGAACCGTATTATCAACGGGGTCCCAATTCACGAGGCTTTCTTTGCGGTACACAAGGCCAGCGTTATAGAAATCGATAAACAGCTGCTGTTCTTTGCCGTAGTATTCCGGGTCACATGTTGCGAACTCGCGGCTCCAGTCAATTGCTAACCCAACTGGCTTCAGCTGATCACGCATATTGGCAATATTATCGTATGTCCAGTCGGCGGGATGCACCTTGTGTTCCATCGCCGCATTCTCTGCTGGCATACCAAACGCATCCCACCCCATCGGGTGCAGCACTTCATAGCCCTGTGCTTTGCGAAAACGCGCAACCACATCACCAAGCGTGTAATTTCGCACATGGCCCATATGAATACGGCCAGAAGGATAAGGGAACATCTCAAGCACATAATATTTGGGCTTGTCAGAGGTTACGTTGGTTTTAAACGTCTCGGCCTCAGCCCAAACTTTTTGCCATTTGGCTTCTGTAACCTTTGCATTATAGCGCGACATGGTTTTCTTCTCGTAAAATAATCTGAAACTTCAGGTGAGCCGAACAAGTTGGATAWCCTAMAAAAAGASTSCAAYTGGCTCCAAAAGGATGTGGCTGGAAAAACCAGCCACGCATATTATAGACGCTTCAACAAATCCCTGCTGCGGCAAGAATAGTGCCGGCGGTTTTATGTGTTCTCGTCAAGACGCATGCGGCGAGCAGCTGTTAGAATTGCTTCTTCAATCTGCAGTTCTGTAGACGCTTCCACAGGAACGCTAATCCAGTTMCCYGTACGCAACTCCTGGCGGGCAACGGAYACCTTAAAACCRTCKGAGCGMAGCGCTTGTGTCARAAARCGCACYGCAACCTTCACRCGCTCATTCGGCGCWTCMGRSGTTGAATACCAATCRGTWACRATGATGCCGCCSGAAGCCTCAACTTGRTCRATRGGCATAAAGGARAGTGTCTCGAGCGTYGCTYSCCACAAAAAGCCATTGATGGCCATYGCAGTGGTGCGCGGCGCAAATTTACTGGTCTCGCTTTCGCTACTACCAAAAATGCCCGAGATCGTACTACAAGCTCCCAAAGCTAACGTGACAGAAAGAACGATCAATGATCGGGTAAACTTTTGCATACTACACCCCGTAGAGAAGTTATTTTTTCAACTGATCGTACCGCCAAAGACTTTGTGTCACGGAGATTGATCAGAAAAGCTTAAAGCGCGTTATAAACGTCTGCGCAGCCAGTTACTAGTCAGAAATACGGTCAAAGAATGGCGGACCGTGGTATGAAGGACACAACTCATCTCATTTTTATCGCTAGCCTTGCCACAATACGCCATCATTGGGTATTATATAACAGATTGCGTATTGGCATTGAGATTGTGGTTTCTGTGAACAAAATGTTGAAAATCGGCGTTACAACGCTTTTGGTGGTGGGTTTTTCCCTGCCGTCATTCGCACGCGACGATAAGAAACGCTTTGAAAGCTCAGGGTTTCTCAAGACTTTAGATGCCTTTATCGCTGAGCAAAAAGCAAAGCAGCGTGGCCTATTTAAAGACGAAAAAATTACGTCTTTGAAAGAATTACGTCTCACTTTGAGGCCAAATACAGACCAAAACCGCAGCTTTTTTCAACTAAGTGATTCGCCTAATCGCATTACACTTGGCGGGAAACAACTTTCTGCGAGCAATGATCTTTTTTCTCTCTTAAACGAAAAAGGTCAATTGCGCGGCTCAAACACCCAAGAATTTATTGCCACGGAAGGCCAATTTAGCCTTTCATTCGGTGGCGATAAAGGGGACGAAACAGACCGCGGGTTTGAAATTTCATTGGAAAGCGCTCTTCGTCTTACGCGTAATGATTTACAGGGTGCCTTTGACTTTACAAATGTCAGCATAGCAAATCGCGAAGACAATGTCGGTGTGACATTGGGATATTCAGGTTTTGGTGTTGATGCGTCTGTCACTCGTCAGACAAGTGTTTTCGAACCAGAGTCTTTTTCCTTCGACCTCGGGTTTTCTTATCAGGCACAGCGCTGGGGTGCTCGACTTTCCCTTAGCGAATATAGAGAAGGTGCTGACCTTTYCGGAATTGATAACGATACACGGAGCATTGTTTCCGTAGAACTCGGTGCAAGTTACCGGCTAAATGACAGGCTCGGCATTCGCGGCGGGGTCCGGTATTTTGGGTACGGCGACCAATGGCTCGCGAACCCTGAAGCGGGCGAGAACTCGCAGATGATCTTCCTTGGCGGCCAACTGAAGTTCTAATTTTCAAATGCGGCGARMYCWGMTTTNGCGGWAGTTGATGTTTCGGTCAGCGCCCTTGTTATCGACCCCTTTGGCTATTACACCCCTGCAAGAGCGCCAATTGCAGCTATACCCAACAAACCTAACCCTTTAAGCCGCGATGCGTTCTCTGGTTTAATGCCRCCCAGCGCGACGAGCGGAATTTGTACGCTWTTYGCYARRCGCGCYAAYCKRTGWACGCCGATCGTTTTTGCCCCAGGGTGACTGTTGGTTTTGAATACAGGAGAAACCAGCGCGAAATCAACATTGAGCATCTGGGCCCGCAAAAGCGCACGCCTACTGTGACACGCCGCACTTACCAGCCCAAATCCAGCAATATTGGGCATTTGCTCTAGTTGATACTCTGGAAGGTGCACGCCGTCCGCGCCGACCTTGCGCGCGAGTTTAATATCCCCCGCGACTAACAAAAACTGCGTACAAGCACGCGTCTCCTTCCTCAACCGCGCCGCAAGACCAAACCTGTCAGCGTGATCATAATCTCGGAAAATAACGATAGAACCCGCTGGCAACTGGCGGCAAACAGCGATTGGATCAGCAACGCGGGACTGATCGGTTAGGAAGATAAGATTAGGGACACCAGCCATACGGCCGAGCCGAAGCGCTCTGCTGATCGATCTTCTTTTCCAGCGCCTATTTGCTGTCATCTTACCCTTTTGCCTCGACTTGATGCTCCGTCCTGCCTATCACATAGCTGAAAGACGCTAAAGCTTTAAGCAACCCAATCATTGAGATAAGCCCCATGAGCAATGACCTTCTGTCCCGCATAAAAGAAAATTTAGTACAGATCGATCACGATATTGCAGCGATGAGCAAGCATACAGATTTGCCGACACGGTCGCCCAAACTTATCGCCGTTTCAAAAGTGCAGCCAAAAGAGCGTGTCATTGCCGCGCTTGAAGTAGGGCACCGTGTATTTGGCGAGAACAAAGTACAGGAAGCGAGCGAGAGATGGTCTGACCTGAAACCAGGTTATCCAGATGTAGAACTGCACCTAATTGGCGGTTTGCAAACCAATAAAGCAAACAAAGCAGTTGCGCTTTTTGATGTTATTCAGACCCTAGACCGTATTAAGCTGGCCAAAGCCCTTGCTTCAGAAATGGAAAAGCAAAACCGGAAGCTACCTGTGTTCATACAGGTGAATACCGGCGAAGAAGATCAAAAAGGCGGCTGCCTTCCAAAGGATCTGGCAGAGCTTGTTGAAACCGCAAAGGGTCTAAATCTGAATGTGGTTGGATTGATGTGCATTCCGCCAGCAAGTGATGACCCAGCGCTTCATTTTGCGCTCTTGAATAAACTTGCCAAAAGACATGGGCTGGCACGTCTCTCAATGGGCATGAGTAGTGATTTCGCTCTCGCAGCCATAATGGGCGCAACCGACATACGAGTTGGAACCGCTATTTTTGGTGACCGCGACTATAGMTAAACATTTCTATCTTGAATTGGTCATCTGGTTTTACGAGGCGCAAAAACTGCCTTAACGCCGGGGCCTTTAAAGCCACACAGCCCGCAGTTGGGCCAAAGTCGTCTCGTGCAACATGAATAAAAATTGCACTACCAAGGCCAGGGACCACAGCGTCGTCGTTATGGCCAATGACGACCAGCAAGTCATATAGGCTGTCACCGCGCCACATCTTCTCATGACTAGCTCCGCAAGGGAGCGACACCAATGTGTTATAGCGCACGTCACCGGACGCATCGCACCAACCCATATCTGGTGACAAAGCAGAGCACGGCAAAGAGGTTACCGGTTCTTCCTCTCGGTCCGGCCGGTAATAGACAGCCCGAAAAGGAAAGGTTCCTGCGGGGCTTTTGCCGTCTCCTTCGCGGCCATCCTCAGCTGCAATCACACCGTTCTTGCCGAGCACACAGGGCGCTTCAAATAGCGGCCCAATGAGCATGCCGAGACGTATATCAGCGGCTGACGGAATAACCTGCCAAATGTTCATACGGAGTGTCCTCAAACCCAGGAAAATCTGACACGCTAAAGAAGATGGCCTGTGCGGTTTTTCTTCGTGGCAAGATAGCCCGCGTTATGGGGGTTGGTCGGAAAAGCATGCTCGACCCGTTCAGATACCTTAATACCAAACCGCTCCAGCCCCACGACTTTATCAGGATTGTTCGTCATCAGTTTCACAGATTTAAAGCCGAGTTGATGCAGCATCTCAGCCGCTGGTGCAAAGATACGCTCATCCACCTCAAAACCAAGCCGCGTATTGGCATCAACAGTGTCGTAGCCTTGGTCTTGTAAGCTGTAGGCTTTTAGCTTGGATACAAGGCCAATGCCGCGGCCTTCCTGCGCCAGATACAGCAGCACGCCACCGCCCTCGCTTTCAATGGCCTTAATTGCGCCCCGCAACTGCTCACCGCAATCACATTTTAGGGAACCCAACAAGTCGCCCGTGAAACACTCACTGTGAATACGCATCAATACAGGCTCACGGCGCGACGGGTCACCAATGATTATGGCTATGTGTTCCACACCGCCGGTCAAAGGACGAAAAGCAATCAATTTAGTTTTTTGGGCGCCCGCAAGCGGCACATTCGCAGACGCCACCTGTTTAAGGCRCGACGCCTCAAGGTAGTCAGCATTTAACACCGTGCTTACGACCGCTTGAGAAAACCCATATTCCATAAACAGGTCTACGGGGTCTTCCGTAATTTCTACTGCTACTACAGCTGGTAAAAGCAAAGACCATTTTGCCAACTTAAGCGCGGCCCTATCAATCGGCTCATCAGGATGGTTAATCCTGCTAAAGGGGCCTTGTAATGGGGACGCGAGGTCTAGCGTAGGATCAGCGATTGCCACAATATCTTCGGCACTCATCCAGTCTGGCCGCTCGATACGTACTGCAGGCCAATCCTCGCCTGCAACTTTAAGCGTTGCCGCTCTTCTATTGGTTAACATCAGAAAACTGTCTAAAGCACTTTTTTTAGCAATCCTGTCAAACAATGCCAGCGAATGTGTGTTGGCAAGTTCCGCAGAAAGAATAAGAAGCGTTTTGATGCACGTCTCATCATCGCCGTCTTCGACAAAATCTTGCACCAGCACGCACTGACCCTGCCGTAGGCACGCAGCAGCGTTTGACAAGGCAGCCAATTCTAAATCTTTTTCGTCCATGCCTGTCATATAGGTGAGTTTTTCAATTTTTCACAGATGAATTGTTACCTTTCAAAATTAAGTGTGATCACTTAATGTGATACAAACGTTATTAACTGTGATGTGAAATTCTAAATCCAGTTCATATATAAGGCCCATCGCCACATGATGTGGTGACAAATTAGAAAAATTATTCCTAGAAGGATAAAGAGTATGGCCGTAAGAAAGCTTCTTCTCGTTGACGACGATGTTGACTTGCGTGAAAGCCTTGCCGAACAGCTCGCACTTTGTGATGAGTTTTCGACTGTTGAAAAGGGGACCGCAGCTGAGGCCCTCGCATTCCTAAGCGAAAACCAGATGGATATGTTGATCTTGGATGTTGGCCTGCCGGATATGGACGGCCGCGAGCTGTGCAAACGCATTCGCAAAAACGGGATAACCATACCTATCATGATGCTCACCGGAAACACGTCTGACGCTGATACAGTGCTGGGCTTGGATGCTGGCGCAAATGATTATATCACCAAGCCTTTCAGCTTCACGGTACTTCTTGCGCGCGTACGGGCACATTTCCGCCAGTATGAGCAAAGCGAAGACGCCGTATTTGAAATTGGCCCGTACCAGTTCCGCCCTTCCGGCAAGATATTGGAAGAGCAGGAAAGCGGTAAAAAAGTACGCCTGACAGAAAAAGAAACTGCGATATTGAAGTATCTTTACAAGTCTGGCGGCAAAGCCGTTGGCCGGGACGAACTGCTTGCAGAAGTATGGGGTTATAACTCGGGCGTTACCACGCATACGCTCGAAACCCACGTGTACCGCCTGCGCCAGAAAATTGAGCATGAGCCAGGCGTAGCTCGGTTGCTGATCACAGAACCTGGTGGCTATAGCCTGCAGGGTTTGTCAAACTAAGCGCGGCCTCAAAATAGAATAAAAAAGCCGAATAGAGCGATCTATTCGGCTTTTTTCTTGAAATGGCAAAGCCAATAGCTCAACTCAAACTCGATCGCTGAGTTAAAGGTCGAAATCCACGAGCACTGGTGCGTGGTCGGAGGGTTTTACCCAACCGCGTACGTTGCGCAGGACTTCCATTTTTACGGCTTTACCCTTCAGGCTTGGGCTGGTCCACACATGATCAAGCCGGCGGCCTTTATCGGCGGCTGCCCAGTCTTTAGCCCGGTAGGACCACCAGCTGAAAAGCTTCTCACTTTTGGGTACAAAGTCCCGCATAATGTCCTGCCAGTCGTGCGCAGCCATAATTTTCATCATCGCGTCCACTTCCACRGGCGTGTGGGAGACCACTTTCAACAGTTTCTTGTGGCTCCATACATCTTCTTCGTATGGCGCTATATTTAGATCGCCAACCATGATGGTTGGTGTATCCAGTTCCTCGGACCATGTGGTCATCTCGTCCAGAAACTGCATTTTATGGGCAAATTTTTCGTTGATCTCAACATCCGGCTCATCACCGCCAGCGGGCACATAAAAATTATGCACCGTTGGGCCATCCTTCAATTTGATCGCAATATGGCGGGCATCGCCTTTGCTGCACCAATCGATTTTGAAGCTTTCATCAAAAGGTTGTTTGGCCGCCGTTGCCACGCCGTGATGGCTTTTCTGGCCGTGGATTGCCAGGTGCGGCATGCCTAAATTCTGGAAAAACCCTTCCGGGAACATATGGTCCTGCACTTTGGTTTCCTGCAGGCACAGCACGTCTGGATCATAGTCTTTGATCAGCTTTTCAACAATCTCCAGCCGCGCGCGCACGCTGTTAATATTCCATGTAATGATCCGCATGCCGTCCTCCGAAAACTATCTTTAAAAAATCAAAAAGCTGTTGCCGATAACGGCAATTGGCCAGTGGCCTGCTTCAAAAATCTGAAACCGTTTAACAAACGGGTGGTCGTCCTCTGGGCTGGCAAGTCCAACAAGAACCGCTTGGTAGCATGCCTGTGTTGCCGCGCCCGACACCGCCCGCACAAATTCTTCGTCCGGTATCTGGAGAAATTCGACCATCTCGGCTGCGGCTTCTTCGATCACGGGCGATACGCTGGCGGCTACATGGGTCATCACCATCTCAAGCAAGTCCTCATCGAGTACGCCGAGCACGTCACTAGTTAAAGCGGCACGCTGTTGCTCTTCAGTTTCCCATGCAGGACTATCATATTCAGTGTTTTCTGCAGCCGCTGCTGCGTCTTCCCACAAGGGCAGGAACACAGGGTCCGCTTCAGGGAAACCAAGTAAATCAGCATAGTCTCTGGCAAAGATGCGTGTTTCGTCCTGCGGGCGTTCCCCTACCGAGCGGAACCAGCGCACATTTTTTGCGACCTCAAGGAACGGCGCTACCGATTTCAGACTTGGAAAGTCGTCAAAAAGATCGCCAATTTCATCTTCGATATCGCTCATGCTCTAGCCTGCCTTATTAAGCCTGACTAAGGCCTAACGGCTCCCCGCATAGGGTGCAAGGGAAAGCTCATAAATTCGGAAAGGCTCCTGACAAGATAAGGTTTGGCGACCTTTAATGGGCAGTAGTACATCACACAAAAAGGGTCTTAATGGCTATGTTTCAACACCGCTCCTGACGCATGATCGGGAGGCCAAACTATACTTTTGACCAAGCGTATCGTTATTCGGCGATTTTTTTCGCTTCACCACCCCAAAACTTAATGCTCTCAACTTTACCGTTTTTGTCCCGGATGACCGATACATCGATCCCGGTCAGGGAGAAGATACTGGTCTCACTCTCAACAAAGAACCGAACATCAACAACGTGCTCCAGAAGGTTCATTTTCAGGTCTTTGCCGTCTTTCTCTATTTGCAAAAGAGCTTGGATCGGCTGATTAACTTCGTAGGTACCCACCAAGGAATCTTGAAGTTCCTGTGAAAATGGCAGGACAGTTTTCAGAATAGGCTGATAGWCATCCCACGCGTAAATTTCACTCACTCTGATTAGGATTTCAGTCATTAGTGCATTGCCATTATCGCTGTTTGTCATAATAGCGATACCGTCGCCGGTTTCAGTATGAGCGAAGAATTGCGACCGGAACCCTTCATTCCCTCCCCCGTGGTAAAACGCAGTGAAGGGCCCATCGCCTTTAAGAAAAAAGCCGATGCCCATTGAGTTCCATTGMGAYGAGAGCATTTCNGCCGNCAGTTTCTTGGCKCCAMAGWGTWTGYGSGGCGCCTTTCGCCGACAGCTGWATTGCYCCTGCWAAACKCATYAGATCAGACGGGGTGGTCCAGAGGCCTGCAGCAGCCATCGCTACATAGGTATGGGCACCGCCTTCAACGGGGTTACCGCCCGCACGGTACGGAACGGCAGYGTTCACTGCAAGGTCGCCAGTTAAAGGCTGTGCATACTGGCTGTGGTGCATGCCAAGCGGGTCAAAAATGAGCTGCTGCGCCAACGTGGGCAACGGCGTGCCAGAAATATCCCGTAACGTCATTTGGGCGAGTGTTGTGCCGCCCCCTGAATACCGAAATCTGGTGCCAGGTTCTATATCAACAAGCACCGCTTCAGAATTCGAAGGCTTGGTCCCCTCTAGAAGGCCCGTTACTGAAGGCACTGGCTCACCGGACGCATAGCCTCGAAACCCGTGAATGGTCGTACCGGCCGAATGACTTAGCAGCCGCCTAAGAGTAACAGGTTTGTTTTCTTCCCACTCATAAGAAGGTACCTGCCAGCTTTTCAGCAAATCGTTGACGTTCGCATCAAGGTTCAGGCCGTGTCGCTCGCGGTATTTCATCAGCACGGTCGCGAAAACAGGCTTTGAAATACTGGCAGCTTGAAACACGGTGTTTTTGTCTATCGGCCGGTTACTTTCAAAATCGGTAACGCCCGCAGTGTAGGTCCACACAACTTTGTGGTCTTGAAGAAAGGCTATCGAAACGCCCGGCACTTTGTGGAGCCTCATGCGTTCTTCAAGGCTGCTCAGCTGAGGGGGCGCTCCTTTTATACGCACAGTCGGCTGCAGCCCCTCAAATATCTTTTCAGGTTCTAGGTTTGGCGGGCTTTGCRCAAGTGCCAAATGCGACAAAAATACGGCTGTGGCTAAAGCAGTTTGAATTTTAAAAAGCATATAGAAACCCTCCCCAAAGAATGTCATTTCCCTATATCCTTACTGTATTTAGCGAGGCTTGTACATGCGTACCGGCTTTTCGAAACACCCTCAACAATCCGTAGGAACTGTCGAGTTGAAAAAACTGAGGTTGTATCCCCCACTAATGCTCGGGCAGTAAGGATGCCGGCACGGTGTATGCGCAGCTCAACTGCCGCTTATGAAACCCGATTGCCCCAGACACTCAGCTCAAACACGCCTAGCGGCGGCGGCGTGGGCGCTTTGCTAGGCCGCGGGGATCTTTGAATTTCCACAGGCTGGACGCCAGCTCAACATTGGTCTCATTGCCAGATATGAGAACGGCCGTTTGCTGGCCTTGTGCATCGAGCACGAGCCAGCGCCTAAGGACCAGCCCGCTTGGCGCACTATCACTGCGTTCAAAATAAACAGTGATTTCACCGGCTTCTGGTTGGTTGGGCATTGTCGCCGTCAACGAGACAAAGCGCTGGTTCCCAATATCAAGCTGTTCAATATGGGCGCCTATGCCCGTGACATCAAAACCGTTACCAAAAAGCGCCCGCAGCGGCGTATCAGAAACCGGGACTTTAGTTACCTGACCAATCTCGTAATCAACGAAGTTTATGACTTCTCCGTCCGATACCACCAGAAAAGGAACATCACCCGCATAATCAAAGCGGATTTTGCCGGGCCGCTCTAGATAAAGTGTGCCATTTGTTTGATTGCCGCCGGGCGCAAGCTGAATGAAATCGGCCTTCAAACTACGCACCGTTTTCATGTAGTTTTGCACCAGACCAAGCGCCTCAACAGAAGACGACTGTTCGATAACCTGCTCTTCAAGCGGCGGTAGGGAGAGGTCCTGCGCCAGCAATGGGGCGGGCGTAAAACCACCCATCACCAACCCTAAAACAATCGCAAATCGCACAGAAGTCCGCACAGTCGTTCCTTTTATTCTTATTATTCCCSCAATWATAGRGGCCGCTTTATGTCATTTTTGTGAGGCGCCGTGCCTACAATTGCGTGAGCAGATTATCCCACCATTAAATATCTTCGTCGTGGCTAGGGGCTAATATTTCGCGCAGGCCTTTATGGTTCGGTGCGCTGATAACGCCCTGTGCTTCCATATCTTCAATCAAGGTCGCCGCTTTATTATAGCCAATGCGAAGACGCCGCTGGATATAGCTAGTGGATGCTCTTTTATCGCGCACAACAATTGCCACTGCTTGGTCGTATAAGCTGTTGGCTTTGTCTTCTTCGCTCTGCGCTGGGCCTGGTATGAACGGGCTATCAAAGCCTTCTTCCGGCTCCATTGTCACGCTTTCCAGATAATCTGGYGCGCCTTGGCGTTTCAGRTGAYTRACRATGTCTTCYACTTCGGTATCCGAGACAAARGCCCCGTGCACGCGCTGGATTTTACCGCYGCCTGCCATAAACAGCATATCACCCATACCGAGAAGCTGCTCAGCCCCCTGTTCGCCGAGGATAGTACGGCTATCAATTTTGGACGTTACCTGAAAACTAATGCGCGTCGGGAAGTTGGCCTTAATTGTACCGGTGATCACATCCACACTTGGCCGCTGGGTCGCCATGATCACGTGAATGCCTGCAGCCCGCGCCATTTGCGCAAGCCGCTGCACTGTAGCTTCCACATCCTTGCCAGCAACAAGCATCAGGTCAGCCATTTCGTCGATGATCACGACGATAAACGGCAGCGCCTCAAAATCAAATTCCTGGCTTTCGATAACGGG
Organism: Kordiimonadaceae bacterium; assembly: GCA_016764715.1. Classification (GTDB taxonomy): domain Bacteria; phylum Pseudomonadota; class Alphaproteobacteria; order Sphingomonadales; family Kordiimonadaceae; genus Kordiimonas. The sequence continues at coordinate 15,746 of JAESRJ010000015.1, forward strand.
CTCGCCAGTTTCTTTATCAAATCCTGTTTGTACTTCGCGGCTCAGAACTTCACCGTTGGCCTTGGCTTCCACAATGCGCTTGTTGAAAGCTGCCAAGTTTCGCACGCCCAACTTAGACATATTGCGGTAGCGGTCTTCCATTYCGCGCACCGCCCATTTGAGCGCAACCACTGCTTTACTGGGCTCTGTCACCACGGGCGTTAGCAAATGCGGAATACCTTCGTAAATTGAAAGCTCCAGCATTTTGGGATCAACCATGATCATGCGAAGCGTTTCAGGGCTGTGATGATACAAAAGCGATAGGATCATCGTATTGATCCCCACAGATTTACCTGACCCGGTCGTACCCGCCATCAACAAGTGCGGCATCGATGCAAGGTCCACAAYAACAGCAGATCCGCCGATGTCTTTCCCCAACACCATCGGCAACCGCGCTTTGGTGGCCTCGTAATCTTTAGACGCCAACAGTTCCCGCAGGAAAACGGTTTCGCGGTCTTCGTTCGGCAGTTCAATCCCGATCGCATTCCGGCCCGGCACCACCGCGACGCGCGCAGATATCGCACTCATTGAGCGCGCAATGTCGTCAGCCAAGCCAATTACACGGGCGGACTTCACCCCGCGAGCGGGTTCAAGCTCGTAGAGCGTAACCACCGGCCCGGGGCGCACATCCTTTATCTCTCCCTGCACACCAAAATCATCAAGCACACCTTCCAGCATGCGCGCGTTCTGCTCAAGTGCATCATTACTGAGCCGTGTCACCAAAGACCTTGATGGCGGCAAAGCAAGCAGCCCAAGGGGCGGTAACTGATATTTTCCTCTTTCGCCAAAATCGAGGGTTTTCTGGGCTTCTTGCGCTTCGCGTTTACCGCGTTTGGTTTTTTCCCGTTCTTTAACCCGCTTATCCGCAGGATCAATAGAAACGGCAGTAGGCCGCGCAATTGTAACAGGGCTTCTTGAAGATTCTGCAGGGGTCTTAGTTGCTACCGGCTCCACTCGCTCATAGCCGTCATCGGCAAAAGTATCTTTCCTGGCGCGGGTCACAAGCGCGTAAACTYTGCCAGAAAAGCTGCCCACTGCACGGCCAATAAAAACAACAGCCGCCACAAAGGCGCGCACGATAATCATTATGAAAGCGCCAACCATGCGCCATTCTTCGCGTACCATCGCCAATGAAAAAGCATAGGCAGGCAAGCCGAGTAGCAAGAACACCAGCCCTGTGGCCCAGTAAGGCACCACAACATCGCCCGTCAACCTTACGATAAGAGCATATAGCTGCTGCCCTAGAGTGCCCCCATAGCCGTTTTGGTTAACAAACTCAGGCGCGGGCGCGATAACGCTTATCGCAACRGTAAGCAGCGCAAGTGCAAGTGGGATGGCAGCCAAATTTAGCCAAAACTGCGGTAACCAGTGCAGCCTTACAATTTTTCCGCCCCAAACCACCATCGGCAAAATCAATAAATACGACCCTAGCGCCAAAGTCTGCATCAACACATCGGCAATATTGGCGCCGATGCTGCCCAGCCAGTTTTGCGTCTCGCTGTTGGTCAAATTATTCGAGGTCGGGTCAGCCGGATCATAGCTCACAAGCGCCAACAGGATACCTGYMGCAGCCACTATCARCACKGCTCCTACAGATCGCCARGCCGTGTTTTTAAGGAAAGTCAGCAGAGCAGGTGGCAGCAAAGGCGCCCTAACCTGTTTTTTGTTGGCTAGTTGCTTTTTAGTGGATTGCTTTTTAGCAACTCCCGAAACCGCTTTCACGGTTTTCTTGCGAGTTTTGGGCCCTGCTTTCTCTGCTTTTTCAGCGGCTTGACTGCGTACTGCCACGTCTTAAATGCTCCCCTCCCTGTCACCCACTAAGGGCCCCAAGGCTTGTTCACGTCCTGTTCCCACAGGTATCCGTGAGAACGTTTCACCCACACCATAGTATTTCTCTACCCTTCAGGACAAGAGCGGCGATTTAAAGWCRCRAAWTAAACTRCKCASCSMGYRSGAATWKAKGWAGGAAACSCYRMACTGCGACAGCTTGCCTCTGGACAGTAGGCCGCACGCGGCTTACACCCKGAAAGGCTGATRAATGCGGAGACATACGGTGACAAAAAAAGAAATTTCCTGTGACGTAACAATAGTTGGCGGYGGCCTAGTKGGGCTGACSGCRGCMATTGGCCTTGCRCRRTACGGYTTTAARGTTGCYGTYGTWGACCGSGCRTCKAMGCAAGACCTAACAGACATGGGMTATGATGGCCGCGCCGCYGCGCTCGCATTTGCATCCTGCCAGCTTTTCGAAGCGCTCGGYATTTGGGACCATATGGCACCGTTAGCGCAGCCAATTCTAGAGATCCGCGTATCCGATGGTCCGTCGCTCCTGCATCTGCATTTTGACAGTGAARCACTCGGTGACGGCCCGCTAGGACATCTGGTGGAGAACCGCCACACRCARATCGCGCTYTTCAAGCGGTTGGAAGAACTGGACAMTATCCARTTTCTCGCGCCRGAGACAATTACTGCAACCGAGCGCACGGCGAGCGGTACAACCGTCACGCTTGAAAGCGGCASCCGCATCACTGCACCGCTGGTGCTGGGTATTGACGGGCGAAACAGCATGATGCGGCAAARCGCAARYATCGCTACGTCGCTGATTGATTATAARCAGCACGGYATYGTCTGCTCWATYGAGCACGAGTTYAGCCACTGCGGMATAGCGCACGAACGNTTTCTKMCMNGCTGGTCCCTTTGCCATWTTACCGCTWACTGGCAACCGYAGYTCGCTKGTSTGGACCGARCGAAGCCACTTGGTWGAGACCATCATGGGCCTAAGCMCGCGTKCGTTTGACGCTGAAGTYGCCCGCCGYGTMGGCGGTTTCCTCGGYGAKGTTAAAACMATTGGMGGGCGCTGGGCTTATCCGCTTAGCCTCCAGTATGCTGATACCTATGTTGCRGAGCGTTTGGCATTGCTAGGCGATGCAGCACACAGCATTCACCCAATATCCGGGCAGGGCCTTAACCTGGGCCTAAAGGACGTCGCCGCGCTGATAGAAGTGCTGGTGGAAGCCCGCACTGTTGGTCTCGATATTGGATCGCCGAGTGTTCTAGACAAATACGAACAGTGGCGCACCAGCGACAATGCCAGCATTTACGCCATCACTGATATGTTTAACCGATTGTTTTCAAATGATATTGGGCCGATCAAGCTCGCTCGCGATATTGGCTTGGCGGCCGTCAATAAACTGCCGCCGCTCAAGAATTTCTTCATGATGCATGCACGCGGTACGGTTGGTGAGCTGCCCAAATTGCTCAAAGGCGAGCAGGTCATTTAACGCTGCAGTAAACTTTCTTGATCGCACCNTTCTTACGTAACCTGTCACCCGCTTCGCTATAATTTCGCGCGCCGATACCAGCATTGAAGTTGGCAATACGCCCACGGCGGCTGGCTTCAAGCAACCGTGCCTCGCGAAAAACCCTTGGATGTGTGGTGTAAACCCGCCCCCTGCGCGGAGAGCCCGCCACCACAGTGCCGACCACATGGCCGTTTTTGTCCAGCACCGGCCCACCAGAAATACCGCCTAACGCCCCGCCAAAGCCCGGTTTTCGCTCCCGCTCCACCCACGCCAGTACAGGCTCGCGCGCTTTATAGCGCCCGGTTGAACGCATTTCTGTGCGACCAAGAACTGTTGCAAGTACATCTGCCGGGTTTCCTTGCGGGTATCCCATCATGTAGCCGTCTTCCCCGCGGCGAAGCACACGGGTTGAAAGCCTTAGATGCTCGTTCCCCGTCCGGTCCGCCACCAGCACAGAAAAATCTCTGTTTTTCTGATTACCTAGCAAAGTAACTTTCTCCAAAGAACGAGGCCCGCGAACRAAATAAATGTTTTTGCAGCCGTCCGTTACATGCCGYGCCGTCACGTAGGTKCCGTTGCTATCCACCGCAAAGGCAGTGCCTACTCCGCTGTGAACCGTCTGGTCTAGCGTAACAATCACCGTAGCCACTTGGCTTGGCAGCCTGCTGCCTTCTGGCAAAAACACTGCGGGGTCTTCCGGCCTTGTTGGTGCTGGCCTGCGCGGGGAGGAAGGRAACCGCGGGGCCGCCTCAATTGGWGAGCGYGGCACTGCGCGCGAGCGGCGATCTCTATCCAGGTCCACATCCGAATAGCGGACGATGAAAAACAGGATAATAATGCCGTAGAGAATGAGTTCTATCTTGCGCCGCATGCTTGGGCAGCCCCTAACCGCTTATCGCGGCAGCGTTWATCATCGCCGTRSCAAGYTTGAARCTTAGCAGCAAGATAGCAGGGCCAATTTCCCCAGCTTCGATCCGGGCTGAAACATCCTTCAGGAAAAAATCGACCAAMCGAAAAGCCGCCAATTGCAGCAGAAGCGCAATAATGCCCCAGAAAACCAAATCCCACAGCGATACAGACGCAGCGAGAGAAGACGCCAGCGGCAAAGCAAGGCCTAGAATGGCACCTGATAGCGAAATAGCTGCCGCCGAATTGCCGGATTTAATCAGTGCAATCTCATCATGAGGCGTAATGCGCGTATAGACAAAAACACCAAACACCAAAATGAAAAGGCTCAGTCCCGAATGCAGCAGGAAAATGGGCAAGCCATTCCATATTGCATCCATTGCCAAACGAGCGTCTTCCATAATTTCCCCTCTTCACAATTTAACAGACTAGATCGCCGTCTTTACACTTCAGCTAATCGCTTTTGTTTCATCTACTTTAAACTTGGTATACGTCGCCAGGAGCGGAATACCGAACAAGACGAAAAAACCCATATTGAATACTGCGTTCGGCCAAAAACCCGATACCACTGAATGTAGCGAATCGGCTATAAACCATACCGTGAAAGGCACGGCCAGCGCGTACCATGCCCACCGTTCGCCAGCCTGAAAGGGTTTCCGCACGACATAGAGAAATACCAAACTCCAGCCCAACATGACAGCGCCTATAATTCCGTAAACAAAGCTTAAATAGCCAACCACTTCAGGCGCATTGAGCGCACTTGGCTGATGCCCAAAAAAGGCGATCCAATTGAAAAATTCGTGCGTTACACCGGGCAAGACCAAAAGCATCATGCTGAAAAGCGCGATGCCGATGATTACAAAGGTAAGCCAATTACACCAAAATTTACTGGGTCCGTTCTGCATGCCACCCTCCCGTGGTTCGTCTCAATTTTTTCAGTTGGCCTTACTAAAAACTGTTTCTCTGTACGCCGCTTAGTCGATTTCCAGCACGTCCTGCATAGTGTAACGGCCTGCTTTAGCTTCGCCAGCCCACAGGGCGGCTTTCACAG
>JAESRJ010000149.1 GCA_016764715.1 Kordiimonadaceae bacterium
TGGATTGGCTGAAGCTTCTCATGGCAGAGGATTTACCGCTTGAAGTCTTAAAGTCAAAAGACCCAAGCACAATCATCCCGCCGCTCCATGGTGCTCTCCTCAAAAACGAGCAGGACGTACACTTATTTGAACGCCTCGCTTTCATGAACCGCCGGAAGAACGGATAATCCTGCGTTATGTTCATTGATTTCTTCTATCAGCTGAAAAATAGCGGCCTGCCTGTAAGCATGCAGGAATACCTGACGTTGCTCGAAGCCATGAAAGCTGGCTGCGGCGGCTATGAAGTTGACAATTTTTACTATTTGTCTCGTTCCGTCTTCGTGAAAGACGAAGGCAACCTCGACAAGTTCGACCGCGTGTTTGGAAAAGTCTTTGAAGGTATCGAATTCATCGGGGACGAAAAAGTCGATATCCCTGATGAATGGCTCAAWAAAATGGCTGAGCTATATCTTAGCCAAGAAGAAATGGACAAGATCAAGGAACTCGGCGATTGGGACGAGATCATGAAGACGCTCAAGGAGCGCCTTGAAGAACAGGAAAAGCGCCACCAGGGCGGCAACAAATGGATCGGAACAGCCGGMAAAAGCCCCTTCGGCGCCTACGGTTACAACCCTGCCGGCGTTCGTATTGGCCAGAAAGAAGGCCGCCACGGCAAAGCCATCAAAGTCTGGGATAAACGCGAATTTAAAGATCTAGACGACACCGTTGAACTTGGTACCCGCAACGTTAAGCTCGCGCTTCGGAAACTGCGAAAGTTTGCCCGACAAGGGGAAGCGACTGAGCTCGACTTGGACAATACCATCCGCGCGACCGCCCACAATGGCTATCTGGATATAAAATTCATCCCTGAACGCCATAACGCCATCAAACTTCTCATCTTTTTTGATGTCGGCGGCTCGATGGACGCGCACATTAAAGTTTGTGAAGAACTATTTTCTGCCGCCCGTAGTGAATTCAAGCATCTTGAGTTTTTCTATTTCCACAATTGCCCKTACGAGCGYGTWTGGAAAGASAACAGCCGGCGTTTCAAYGACACCATCCCAATGATGGACGTGCTGCATAAATATCCCCATGACTATAAGGTAATTTTTGTCGGCGACGCTTCCATGAGCCCATACGAAATTGCCTACCCTGGCGGTTCTGTTGAGCACTGGAACGAAGAAAGCGGCGAAACCTGGATGAACCGCATTACTCATATTTATAGTAAAGCAGCGTGGCTAAACCCCATCCCTGAAGAGCATTGGACCTACAGCCAATCCATCCAGATGCTGAAAACACTTATGACAGACCGCATGTTYCCACTTTCAGTTAGTGGTATCGACAAAGCCATAAAGGCCTTGCTCTAAGCCCACGAAAAAAGGGGACCGAAGTCCCCAAGGAATAGCTGGATAGCAGCTAGTCTAATTTCGTGTGTGCGGTTTAGTCTGCGTTTGCRTCAAGGATWGTRATGCCACTGCTTGATGMAATCTGACGGCTGCTTACACGGCCTTGGCGAAGTGCCTTCTTATTCTGCCAACTGTCAGAGCTAACACCGTAGTTAAGCTCAACGACAAAAGTCAGCTTCTGGCCATCATAATCAGAAGGCAAAGCAGGAAAATCTGCACGTTTCAATACTTTTTTAGCTGCAATATTCATACGACCGACGCCAATGCGCTTAGTTTGTACTGCTTTAATGACGTCGCCATTACGGTCCACTGTAACGCGGAAAGATGCCGTACCTTTGCCACTGCCGGTAATACGCCCTGCTGGATAATACATTGCGCCGTCAACTGCGTCACTTGCACTTGCAGCCCAGGCATCAAGGTCGCCGTAAGAATGGTCAGCCGATGCGCCAACTGAGAACGCCAATACGCCTGCTACGCCCAGGCCTTTAATCAAGTTTGATGGATTAGAGAATGTCATAATTTTCCTCGCTCATATCTTAGATGTTGAACTAAAACTGTCGTGTTCCTGCTGGTTTTGTTTTTTTTATTTCGAACCAACAAATCTAATATAAGCGATCCGAACCAAAATTACATCACTTGAGCGATAAAATGATGACAAAATGCGGTCTACCGATAAACGATTGACCTTTCGGCATAAACTTCAGGCTGAAACCCGGTATTTTGGCCCATTTTCTTCATAATTCGTTAAGCATATACAGTTGCTCGGGCCGGTTCCCTGTGTCATATCTGAGACGTACTTGGTGCCCATCAAGTGACACATTGATCAAAATARCGACTAAGGAATGCCGAGCATGAGAAAAAGCAGCTTGTTATTAGCAACAGTTTTACTCGGAGGGTGCGCGGCCACTATTTCTGCCCCACTCAAAAACCCTGATGCCGTTACAGCTGGSGTAAGCARCCCGRATTACATTGGCACCACCGCATCGTGGATGGCAGCTGGTGAGGCCGCCGTTCAGCAGCGCCTAGCTGTTCGGCCGAACACCCGCAGAGCAAAGAACATAATTCTGTTCGTTGGGGACGGTATGGGCATATCTACTCTTACGGCTGGCCGTATCCTTGAAGGCCAGCTCGCGGGCCGGAGCGGCGAAGAAGGATTACTTAGTTTTGAAAGCTTTCCGTACACCGCCCTTGTAAAAACCTATAATGTGAATGCTCAAGTCGCGGACTCTGCCGGCACAGCAACCGCGCTCAATACCGGGACTAAAACGGAGATCGGTGTGATAAACACGGCTCCAACGCATAAACAAGGCGTTTGCGAAAACTATTTAGACGATGCCCCCACGCCGCTTGCCTTTTATGCCGAACAAATTGGAATGAGCACGGGTGTTGTTACCACAGCCCGCCTAACGCATGCCACACCAGCAGCTGTCTACGCCCAAAGCCCTCACCGCAACTGGGAAGCGCCTTACGCTATGCCGCCGGAAGCCGTCGCTGCAGGGTGCCCCGGCATTGCAGAGCAAATCTTAGGAGACATGACAGGGGACGGCTTAGAAGTAGCGCTTGGCGGCGGCGCAAGCATGATGCTGCCTGAAGGCACAGGAACTGGTGCAAGAAAAGATGGGCGCAACATTTCCGCCGAATGGCTCAACAGCAAAGAAAATGCGACCTATGTCACTAACAAAACAGAGTTAGCTAACGTAGACACTGAGCAGACCAATCGTCTTCTGGGGCTCTTCAGTGCAAGCCATATGGATTTTACAGCTCAGCAGAACGCCGAACAACCAGACCTTGCCGATATGACGGAAGCCGCGATCAAAGTGCTYTCAAAGAATGACAAGGGTTACTACCTGATGGTAGAGGCCGGTCGTATTGACCACGGACACCACGCAGGCAATGCCAACGCAGCCCTAAACGATACCGTTGCCTTGTCCAAAGCAGTCCGGCGCGCCCTTGAGATGGTGGATACAAAGGACACTCTTATCCTTGTGACAGCAGACCATAGCCACACCTTTACCATCGCAGGCTACCCGCGGCGCGGAAACCCTATACTAGGCCTTGTGTCGCCTCCGTGGTTGCCAGAAGGCGAACCTCTCCTTGCCGAAGACGGCAAACCTTATACGACTGTTGGCTACCAAAATGGCCGCGGATACGTTGCAGGCGAACGCCCTACCCTTACGCAAGAACAAGTCTTGTCGCCAACTTTCATGCAGCAAGCCGCCTATCCCTTGACGTCTGAAACCCACGGCGGCGAAGATGTAGCCTTATTTGCGATAGGGCCTTGGGCACACCTTGTGAGCGGCACCATCGAACAGAATGTTATTTTCCATATCATGGACCACGCGTTATCGCTTCGGAAACGAGCGGGCAAGAAAATCAAACGCTCCAAAAAGTAACTCGCTGGAAAACAGAAAAAAGGCCCGGCTATTAGCCAGGCCTTTTAAAACGCATTATTGAAAAGGCTAACTATTGCTTGATTCAAAAGCCTCGATCGCTTTATTGAGGCTAACCGTCAAACTCTTGCCAATTTCGCCGCCGCCTCCACTGACCCTGCCGCGAATAACAGCGCGCATGGCATCCAAATGGCTTTTCACAAGCTCAATCTGTCGGTCAGTAATTTCGTCGTCGCTCCGCGTATCGGTAAAGCCGTACAGCGTGTCAGCAAAGTTCGTGATCAACGGATAGCCGAATGTACCGCCCTGCCCCTTCATATCGTGCGCAATATGGTTGATCGCTTCGAAACAGTCATTTCGCAGTTCGGGGCTATCCACACAGCGTCCATGTTGTTCCTGAAGTTTCACAATCAAGCCGGAAACCCAGTCAGGGTAATCCTCCGACATTTTAGAAAGGGCCTTCTCTGCCTTCTCCAGTGCCTCGGGCGAGATACTAACGTTACCAGGGGCCAGCCCAGCAGTTTTATCGCGCAGCCGATTTTGAAAACGGTAAAAACGAACAATTACAGGTTTATTACTAGCCACGGATTATCTCCACACCTTCGCTTTTATCGTTAAGAACTCTGCGATCAACGTCGCGGAACTCCGTCTTCCTTCGTCTGCGATCAGGGCCGAAAAATTCTGCCGTATGAACGAACTGCCGAGGCCGTTCGATAATAGCTACAAGTTTTTCAGCAATATTACTGATGGTAAAAGGTTTCGCCAAAATATCGGTGACACCCATTTCACGTGCCTCCATTACGCGGTGTGGCTCAGTGTAACTGGTAATCATTACAAATGGCACAAAACGGTCTGGGCTATCCTTATGGCGGCGAATCCAACGTAAAAACATCATGCCATCAACAGGATGCATATCCCAATTTGATATCACAAGATCAATCTGCTGAACCCCGATTTTCATCGGTTCCTCTTTCACTCGTTTCATGAAATGAATGGCTTCACCGCCGTGTTCTACGGTAAAAACATTACCCACACCCAGCAGCTTCAAAGAGTTTAAAATCAGCGACCGAATGAAATGACTATCTTCAACAAGAAGTACATTCAATCGGTCAAAATCATAATCAGCCATAAGCTAGCCTTAAAATCTGTCGCGTCTAAAAATACAATGCACTTTTCTACTCCGCCATACCCTAGCAGGTCAATCTTACCATAATACTTATAGTGATTTAGCGCATAATTTACTTTGATGTTGTTTTATAACAGCAATCAGCTCTTCAAGGCGCCCGTACAAAGTCGTCCGTAGTTTTTCTCTCTCGCTCGATCCAGCAGGCGGCTGGGCTCTTTTTTCAGCTCGCTCCGCAGCTCGGGCAAGCTTCCAGGCGCCGATGCTCCGGGCAGCGCCCTTGAGCTTGTGGGCGCTCATTTTCCACTCTTCATTTTGCTCAAGAAAAAGCGTGTCCAGATACCCTGGCGCATTGTCTACGAATATATCTAGAATACTGCATTCGAATTCGGGATCGCCGCCCGTGAAGCCAGACAAATGTTTGGCGTCGAGCACTATGGTTTCATCCCACGTAGATTCGGCCAATCGTCCTACCTTTTAATAGTCACTTTTGCGGCTGCACGGCCGGCGTCCGTAATCTTACAAACCACCCAATCAGGTTTTATTGGATTCATGGTCCAAGTCTCGCACCAGCCCTTTTTGATGCAGGCCCGAATCGTTTGGTCTTTGATTCGCTGCCCGTTCCGGTCAAACAATGGTAATTTCCCGCCAGGCTGGTTCAAGGCCCGAATTAAATATTGCTGTTGAATAACGCTGGGCTTGCCAGTCGTGAGTTTTCTCAACGTATCGGTTTTTTCAGCGTTTTCTGCCACTTTTACGTCCCTTCCCTCTCGAATAGCTTAATTTCGACATAACCATGCCTTAGCTCTGACTGTAAATGAAATTTCTCTAAAACACCATGAAACTGGAACAGACGTGGAAAACTGTCGTAGGCTCCGTTAGTTATTCGACGGGTTTACAGGCCCAGCCACAGTCTCCAAAGGAAACACATGTCAAAAGCTGAAACAGATTTCCCAGACATTGTGGACAAAAACGTAACCCAGGACGTTCAGCCAAACTCCGCAATCGGGGATGCCGAGGCCGCGGCGGAAACGAAACACCGCAACTTGCGCCAGCTTTCTCCCGTAATAGCAGCCGGCACCCTCACCCTCTTATGGGCAATTGCAGGGGGCTACTTCCTGTATCAAAGCGCAGACATCGCTATTCTCTTCTCTTCTGTAACAACGCTTTCCACATTAATAGCCGGATTTTCCACGCCAATTGCCGTTTTCTGGCTCGTCGCGCTTGCCTTTCAACGCACTGACCCGCTGCTAGAACGCCGGCTGGCRATCGCACAGAACTTACATNAAGCAATTGCGCCCGTASAAGCCGCTGAGCAACGTCTGGGCCTCTTAAATAAAACACTCAGGAAAGAACTCGAAAATATTGATGCGGTGGCAGACYTGGCRGCCGACAGAATAGGYAATCTTGAAGGCCGCTTCCAAGAGCAGATCAACAATCTTTTCTCAGCCGCTGCTGACACTGAAGCGAGGACAACCAGTATCCGAGACATTTTGGAACGGGAACGAGGCGCGATTGATGGTACAACAAAAGATGTCGAAAGCCGCTTCAAAACGCTGGAAGAAATGGTTGAACGGATGGCTAACCAGCTTGAAGGCACCGGCCGCACTGTTGAATATACTGCGGATCAGGCACGCGCTCGTATCGACATGAGTTTCGAGACAATCGACAAAGCGACTGTAGAGTTTGAAGGGCGCATGGACGCTGCGGGCAGCAGGGTTGTTGCCTGCGCCAAAGAAGTCGGCCAAACCGCAGCGCATATTGAAGCGAACCTGCAAACTGTTGCCGAAAAATCCAGCGAACTAATGGATGCGTTCCGCGGCGACGTAGAAGGCCTGCACGCCCGTTCAACTGAGTTAAGCGACCATATGTCAGCCCAAGGCAGCGCCTTAAAAGGTATGGCTGAAGTGGCTGCCGCGGAATCTGAAAAAATTGAAGCAACTTTGCGCGCTCACCTCGGCGGCATTCAAATTGCTGTATCAGAAACTTTGCTTTCTACAAATAGCCTGAGTGACCAATTCACTACCAAAAGCCAATCAATGAGCGCTCATATCAACAAGACTATGGAGCATGCTAAGRCWCTYCTTGAGGAAGCAGGCAACGATCTAGACAAACATTGCACGTCGGCGCTCGAAGCAAGCAAACAACTAAATCAGCAAATTGTCAGCTCCACCGTCGATGCTGGAGATGCCGCCATTGCCCATGCAGAACGYGCRGACCAGCTTCTGATGGACGGCATTGAACGTACACAGGCTGCCCTCAACAATACCATGCATAGCATTGGCGAGCACAGTGAAATGGCTTCTAAAGAAGCMGAGGAAATGGCCAACCGAACTTTGAACCATATTCGCCAACTTCGAGCCGGAGTAGAAGAACAACTAGAAGAACTTGCCAAGGCAGGAAAGCAAGCCGGCGACGCGCTGGGTGTATCCGCAGACGCCATCAGCGATAAATCCGCTGAACTAGCCGAACGGTCTGAGGCAACGGGCCGTGATCTAGCCGCGGTTCAAGAACAAATGGTCCAGCAAAGTGATGTAATCTCAAACGTGCTGAACGAGACACGCATGAAGCTTTCTCGCCTAGAAGAAGACCTTACTAACCAGCGGGAAGTGCTGAATACAGCGTCCAATGAAGCTGCCGAACGGGTCATCGAAGCTGCCGAACGCTTTAGCGGCCACAGCCGCAAGATCCAGGAAACAGCCGCAAATGCAGGCGAGACAATCGACAGCAATTCAGGCCAACTCATTCAACTGATCACAGATATCAACAAAGCCAGTGAAACTTCTAAATCAGCCCTTGGYGAAGCAAGCTCCGCACTCGGAGAACGCACGGCGGAATTACGGGACGAATTGAGCGACACGGGCGTTGCACTTAGCGGCGCGGCAGAAGCCTTCGCTGGTGAACGTGGCCGGATACGGGAAGAAACCGAACAGGTTGTCGCAAACCTCAATAAAGCCACTGACAATATGAGCGGCGAGATCACGCGCTTTTCGGAAAGCAGCTTTGAAGCCGCGAACCGGCTTGATGCCGCAAGCCAGGCCTTGATGGACCAGACCCAGCGTGCTCAAAGCGAAGTAAGAGAAAGCGTCGATGCGACAGGTGCCGAGCTTAGAGCCACAATGGATGAGATCAGCAGCAAGGCCAACGAACGCATCACAGTTATGCAGGAAGAAATGGAAACCACGCTTGCGCGCGTTCTGACTAACTATCAGGAAACTGCAGATCAAGCCGGGAAAGAAAGCGCCCTGCTGACTATGCGCCTCGGCAACGAATCTGACAAGATCGCCGAACGCGCCGAAATATTTATCGAAAAGACTGCCGAYATTGAAAAGCGCATCGCGGCTGCCACCAAAAATGATTTCGCTCGCACTTCCAAGCTTGTTATGGAAAGCCTKCAGTCGATTGCCATCGATATNAACAARGCMCTMTCWAACAAYCTKCCAGACGAAGTTTGGAAAGAGTATTTGGAAGGCGATAAATCCCTGTTCATCAAACGCACGCTTAAAATCGGTGACAGGAAAACGCGGAAGGCGATTGGTGAGAAATTTACCACTGACCCTGAGTTCCGGGAAGCAGTATCGCGCTACTGCAGTGACTTTGAAGGCCTGATGGAACGCGTTATGTTGAATGATAAAGGCAGCGCCATGTCAGTTACAATGATTTCGTCTGACATGGGCAAGCTTTATGTATTGCTTGGTCAATCACTCAAGAAATTCAGGTAAAACGAGACTAGACGATTCAGCCAACCAGCCTACGAACTTTGCTGGCAAGTTTTCGGGGAATATTATGGGCAAACGCCTTCTTTCTGTTGTTGCGATTACCGTATGTACGTTGCTTGCTGCCTGTTCAGACAAGCCTGTTGAAAAAACAGCTGATGGCGAGGTCAAAACCACAGGGCCTATTAAATGGCGCATGACAAGTACGTATCCGTCGTCCCTCGTGCAGCTCGGCACCATGGGAAAAAGACTAGAGACGGAACTATTCTTGATTTCAGGCGGACAGATTGAACTCGAATTTCTGGAACCCGGCGTTATGGGCCCGCCTTTTGAGACATTTGACGCGGTAAGTTACGGCGCCATCGAAGCCGGTTGGTCGACGCCCGGCTATTGGGCCGGAAAAGAACCAGCGCTACAGCTTTTCTCCGCCGTGCCCTTTGGCCCTTCTGCCCCCGAATACCTAGCCTGGTATGACTATGGCGGCGGCAAGCAATTGTTTGAGGAGATTTACCACAAASRYWWYAWCCNNAMARCMTYWKCTGYGGGMWNAYACCGSCNTGNAGRYRKSYGGYTGGTTYAAMMRMCCGATCAAYASSMTWGMTGATTTCAAGGGTCTTAAAATTCGGTTCTTCGGCCTGGGCGCCAAGGTTATGGAAGACCTAGGCGCGTCGCCGCAGCTTTTAGCCGGTGGCGAGATCTACCAGGCACTTGAGCTGGGCGTTATTGATGCAACTGAGTTCTCCATGCCYGCAGTGGACTTGAAAATGGGATTTCACGAAATCGCCAAACATTATTATTTCCCCGGCTGGCACCAGCAATCAACCATGTTCGAGTTGATGATAAACCTGGACGCATGGAACAAGACGTCAGCTACTCAGAAGCAGCAAATTGAAGCCACCTGCGCCGCCAATGTGCGCTACGGCATTTCTGAGGGAGAGGCTATTCAACCCGCAGCACTGGCAAAGCTGGAGGAAGCCGGTGTTACCTTGCATACGTGGTCGCCTGAGATACTGGCTGAATTACGCTCTTCTTGGAGCAAGGTTGTAGGCGAACTCRCTGAAGATGACGAAAACTTTGCACGCGTTTGGAAATCCCTTAGCGAGTTTCGGGAGACCTACCGCGGTTGGTCCAACCTCGGCTATTTGAAAGAATAGTGGTGGAAGCCCTTCTTACCTTTTCAAAACGCCTCGAAGGCGTCAGCAGTTTCATCGGCAAGAAGGCCGTATGGCTACTACTTGTGCTCATGATCGTGATCGTTACCGACATCACCCTGCGGCGCTGGTTTGTGATCGGGTCTGCCAAATTACAGGAGCTTGAATGGCACCTGCACGGTGCGTTATTTCTGCTTTGCCTTGGCTGGGCCTATACAAAGAACGCCCATGTCAGGATCGAATTATTCTCGGAGCGCTTCAGCAACCGGGGCGCTGCCACCATCGAGTTTATCGGCTGCCTGCTTTTCCTRTTGCCCTATGTTGCCGCGATTCTCTATTTCGGCACAGTCTATACGGCCTATAGCGTTAGCTATAACGAGGCCTCTGCTTCCGCCACTGGGTTACCGTTTCGTTGGATCATCAAATCAGTGATCGTACTTGGATTTGGCGTGCTCGGGCTCGCTGGATTATCGAGGCTGATTGAAAGTGCACTTTTTTTATTCGGCCCCAAAACCATTGCCGAACAAACCAGTTTTGCAAAGCGAAAGCCCGTGACTTCAGCCCCGAAACAGGCGGACACAGCGGGAGGGGCTAGCTAATGTTAAGCTTTATAATCGAGTTTCTGCCGCTCTTGATGTTTGTGGTCCTGATCCCGCTTTTGTTTTCAGGCTTTCCTGTTGCCTTTGTCCTTGGCGGTGTTGGGCTGGGGTTTTGGGTATTATCGGTGCTGCTGGGCATTGAAAATGACCACAGCTTCTTCCTTGTCGTTAGCCGAATATTTGGCGGCGTTGTCAGCAAACTTGTCCTAGTCGCGATCCCCATGTTTATTTTCATGGGCACAATGCTCGAACGCAGCGGCATCGCGCGTGACCTACTGCAAACACTGCAACTAATGACCCGGCGGGTACCGGGAGGCCTTGCACTATCTGTCACTTTGCTCGGCGTTATTTTGGCCGCCACCACCGGGATTATCGGTGCCAGCGTAGTGATGATGACCTTACTTGCTCTGCCAGTGATGCTTGAAAACGGCTATGATAAATCGCTGGCCACAGGCACCATTGCAGCCTCTGGTACACTTGGCATCTTACTGCCTCCGTCGATTATGCTGGTTGTAATGGCTGATCTTCTCTCAACCTCTTCCGGCGGGTTATTTTTGGCGGCAATCGGCCCTGGCCTTTTGCTAACAGCGCTATATCTCGGCTATATCTTTGCGCGTACATGGCTAAATCCAAGCCTAGCCCCACGCGCACCAGCCTCTGACACTGATGAACAATTAACAGCAAACATCATCTTTAAGAGCTTTCTTCCGCCGATTCTGCTGATCACTATGGTGCTTGGTTCAATTTTTGGTGGCATCGCCACACCGACGGAAGCTAGCGGCGTTGGCGCCTTCGGTGCCCTATTGCTAGCACTAATCAAAGGCAAGCTTTCGTTTCCGGTATTGCAGGATGTTCTAGAGCGATCCGCTTTAACCACGGCTATGCTCTTTGGTCTCTTCGTCGGCGCAACGGCTTTCTCGTACGTCTTTGCGCTGCTTGGTGGGCATCATCTTATTCTAGATCTGCTTGCAACAACCGGCACTGGGCCATGGGCGGTTCTTGTTGTAGTGATGATTGTCGTCTTTCTGCTGGGCTTCTTTTTCGATTGGATCGAAATCACCCTGATCGTCCTGCCAGTTTTCGCGCCCATCATTGCTAAACTTGATTTCGGCGCTCACCTGCCCGACCCGTCGCTCACCCTTGTATGGTTTGCAACACTGATGGCAGTGAACCTGCAAACAAGTTTTTTGACCCCGCCTTTCGGCTTCGCGCTTTTCTATATGAAAGGAGCCGCGCCCAAAGAGATTACGCTGCAGCATATATATAAAGGGATCGTGCCCTTCGTATTCCTACAGCTTATTGGGTTGGCAGCTATTTTGATATGGCCAGAAATCGCCTTATGGCTACCCCAGAAATTTGGATAGGAAAGCCACTATCTTTTGAAGGCACAAAGGACGTAACGCAGTTTTAGGCAGTGTTATCAGCGTCCTCGCCTACTGTTTCCAGTTTGCCGATCAGATAATCCAAATTCTCCGTATCAACACTGTCTTCAACAGCCGTTAACACGCGCTCAATCATCAATTGCTTGAACAGTTCTGGGTCATCTCCGCCAGTTTCTAACATTTCGTCAGCAACCTGCAGCGCCGCCCGCGCCATTTTTAAGGCCCCGATTGGGAATTTCGCAGCCTTAAACAGCCGCTTCAGACCCATCTCACCTTTATCGTGAATAAGCTGGTAGGCGTTTACCACGGGAATATTCACTGCTTTTGCAAGCGCCACTTCAAAAAAGGCGGTATCACCCATCACAAGCGCCCGCAGCATCAACGTTGGTGTCAGACGGCCATTGCTGTGAAGCGAATCTACCAGCGCCTCGACTGACCCTGCATTGCCGTCTGCAAGCAAAGAAACAGTGGCTTTCTCGCGGGTCGCAAGCAAAAGGTCGCTGGCAATCGCTGGCGACACTTCATGGTGGGTCATAATATGCTCACGCAGTTGTTCGGACACCAGCGTAACCAATCGTTCAGACACCGCAATCGGCAACGTGCCGCGCTCAGCCATGGGGCGCTGCACAGCTTCGCTATCACCGAACCTGTCCAGCACCTTACCGAAGGTTACCTCAGTAATCTGTGCGCCTTCATTGCCAACAAGTGTCGCTATCACTTCTTCATGGTCACTTTCAGCAAGCGCATCAACCACACCTTCGGAAACTGTATTGCGCGATGCGACAGCTTTTTGGGCCTCAACGCCTTGCTTGGATATGATTGTCATCAGGTCAGCGTCGGTTAAAACCTCAGAGCTGGTGATCATCGGAACAGAAACTTCGTCAACATCACGCGCAAGCGACACCGCAACATCGTGCGGAACAGCGGGATTGTCTTTCAAACTGTCAGCCAACGCAGAGCGAACCCGCACTGCGGCGTCTTTCAGCATGTGCCGAAAAATACTCTCAGCGATCTCGCGTTCGCTATCGCTCAGCTCTTTACCGCTGTATGTAGCGGCAACTTTAGATATAGCTTCAGCCTTGTTATCTACGTTTGGGTCCTGAAGAAGCTTGGCGACGTCCGCGCTAGTGAGAGAAGTACYTTCTGCCAATGTCYTGATCCYGTTACAATTTGCGCMAATTTATACGCTATTCTAAACTTATTAACYSCGCGTTAAAACSTGWTTAASATTTTAACCATYWWAAACMSSMSAWTNCCCNRWAAAAWTGARCATGTTTCCGTTGAGCCYARMRYYATTMCSGGCTAGGCTRSCNYYYSAWTTTAACCGGACGTKGGTCTCGTCCCAAGAAAAAACTTGGTTTGTTGCGTATTTTTTTTRAWKTMRCGCGGTGCCATGATTACAGGGGAACAAWAATGAAACGCCTTTTGGCACTTTTTGCGCTKATATCCGTCTCGACACAGACGGCCTTCGCGCAAGCCGCAGAGAAATCACTAGATCAGAAAATTGACGARTTTTTRGCGCCMATTAGTAARGGSATTGAAGATACRATCTTCTTTACCTTCCAAGATATTATTCCATTCCTACCTCCCATTCCCTTTATCGTTGTTTGGTTGTTGGGTGCGGGTATTTTCTTCAGCTTTTACATGGGCTTTCCAAACGTTCGCGGTTTCAAACAGTCCATCAAGATTGTTAAGGGCACCTACGATGACCCAAGCGACCCTGGCGAAGTAACGCACTTTCAGGCGCTTACAGCCGCCGTATCTGGCACGGTTGGGCTTGGTAACATTGCAGGTGTTGCCATTGCCATTTCAATTGGCGGTGCCGGCGCAACTTTCTGGATGATCCTCGCTGGCCTGTTCGGTATGACAACGAAATTCGTCGAATGTACACTCGGTGTTAAATACCGTGAGATCGACGAAAACGGCGTCGTCTCAGGCGGACCAATGTACTATATGACCAAAGGCCTTGCCGCGATGGGTATGCCTTCTTTGGGTAAAGTACTAGCGGTAATCGCTGCTGTATTCTGTATTGGCGGCGCTTACGGCGCTGGAGCAATGTTCCAAATCAATCAATCGACCGCTCAATTCTCAGCAGAATTTGCCAACATCACCGGCAGCAACTTCTTTATCGATAACAAATTTGTATTCGGTATGATTTTCGCTGGTATCGTTGGCTTGGTTATCATCGGCGGTATTAAAAAGATTACGCGGGTTACAGAGTTCCTCGTGCCGGTCATGGCGTTTGTTTATATCTCAGCGTCGCTTGTCATCATCTTTGGCAACATCAGCGAACTACCTTCTGCGGTTGGCCAGATCTTCTCAGGTGCCTTCACCGCTGACGGTGTTGTTGGTGGCTTTATTGGTGTCTTGATCCAGGGGCTGCGTAGAGCAACTTTCTCTAACGAAGCGGGCTTGGGTTCAGCTTCAATTGCGCACTCTGCAGCCAAAACTAAAGAGCCTGTCTCAGAAGGCCTMGTCGCACTGCTAGAGCCATTCATTGATACAGTCGTCATCTGCACGATTACAGCTCTTGTTATCATCATGACTGGTTCGGTCGACCCGAACGCGACAGGCACTGCYGCTGGTATTGCGCTTACATCTAAAGCCTTTGCAACGGTAACTTATTGGTTCCCATATGTGTTGACGGTTGCGGTGATTATGTTCGCCTTCTCAACCTCGATCACTTGGTTCTATTACGGCCAGCGTTCATTCCTATGGCTTGTTGGTAACAAGCCGAAAGCAGATTTGCTGTTCAAACTCTCGTATCTTGCGGCGCTTGTTGCAGGCTCCGCGATGCAGCTAACATCTGTTATGGGCATGGCAGACAGTTTCTTGCTTGCAATGGGCTTCCCCAACATTCTTGCACTATTCCTAATGCGCAAGGAAGTTAAAGCCATGCTGACRGACTACTTCGCCCGTGTTAAATCTGGCGCGATCAAGCCTTATGTTGCTARTGAAAGTGACAGCGGAAATTCCAAAGCCGCGTAACCTGCTTACGCGCCTTCCTGCGGGGAGGCGCGGTTTCGCCGTAAATCTGAGCGTTAAATTACTCAATGTTCACGGCATATTAAGCAAAACAAGTACTAAATGACGGGCACAGTGTCCGTCATTTTCGTTTAGGGATAGCTGCTGTGTTAAGGAACGACATCTATGGTACCGACTAACGCGAAAAATTTCCTGCTTGCTGTAATTGTGACGACCGCTTGCTATAGCGCACCGCTAGGAGCAGACGACACTATAGCCGCCGACAATCCTGACGATACCAGCATTTCAGCTCTGGGCGACGCAGACAAGGGCAAGCGCACCTTCAATCGGTGCCGGTCCTGCCACGCAATTTCAGATAATATGAAACACCGTATCGGGCCAAATCTTTACGGAATATTCGGTAGAGAAGCCGGAAGTACAGATAAGTTCAGATACTCGAAAGCACTGAGCGAAGCCTCCTTCATATGGACTGAAAGCAAGATCAATCAGTGGCTTACCAAGCCAAGCGCCTATCTGCCCGGCAATAAAATGCAATTTGCTGGAGTAAAAAAAGAACAGGATCGCAAAAATTTGATAGCGTACTTGCGCACAGTCACGGTAGAACAAGACTAAATACCCCCAGGTGACACAGAGGATATCACCCATGAAAAAAATATATGCGTTTCTTTGCATGCTTGTCATCGTTGCAAGTCCCCTTGCGGCTCAGAGCAGCACCTCCACGGACCGTGCCGCCGATGATGCAAAAGGCGCGGTAGCCTTTATCGCAAAACTCGGTGAGGATACCAAAGCCGTATGGAGCGATAGCAACATGACGGCAGCCGAACGCTCAACAGCATTTCGCGCCCTGTTTGAAAAATCAACGGACATCCGCYTGCTGGCCCGTGCCATGCTAGGACGCCACTTCCGTACGATCAATAAAGAGCAGCGCGCCAACTATATGGCTGCGATGCGCAATTACATCGTCGCCCAGTTTGATGGCCGCATGGCACAGATTGGCTTTAAAACAATCGAGGTTGTGGGCACCAAAGCGGCTTCTGGAAAGCGCGGCGATATTTTTGTTAAGACCCGCATCACCCGCGACGAAGGCCAAGCCATCCTTGCAGACTGGCGCATCCGCAAGAAAAAGGGCGTCTTCTACATTATCAATCTTGATTTCGAAGGCATCAATCTGATGATCACAACACGCGACGTTTTTGCGTCCCGTGTTAAACGCGACGGTATTGAAGGCCTTATCACTTGGCTACAAGTTGAAGGCGGCACTGTCTTAACAGCATCTGCTGACGAGTAATAATAAGCCTGCGTAACCTTTCTGTTGCGCAGGCACTAATCTAACCTCCCCTCAAATTGCCCTCGCTATTCAGGCACATTGCCAACGTATTTGGGCTTGTTGTCTGACAGAACCAACCAATCCGCTTTATCTGCACAGTATATTTGGTAATCAGGCGCTCTAATGTTGCCACTTGTAATGGTGCCTACCCTTAAACGCATCACTTCAGGCGTATCGTCCCGCTGGCTGAAGATAGGGCTACCGCAGTTCGAGCAAAAAACCCGCCGTTTCCCGGGGCAGGAATAATAAGATTTCAACAGCTCTTCGCCAGCAGTGATAGTGAACTGTGCGCTTTTTACAGGTGCGTTCGTAGCAAATGCCGAGCCCTGCGCGCGCCTGCACTGCCCGCAGTGACAAACGGCAAGCTCGGTTAGCTCACCGTCATATTCATATGAAATGGATGCACAGAGGCAATTGCCTTTGATCATAATCTGCCCCCCCCCCTTCTCTGCGTTTGCTAAACGGCTGTAACCGCGCAGTTAAGCCGCATACTGCCTGCCGTATTAGAGAGGGCGTTTTCCACCGCTTCTACGCGGCCGTTTTGCACATTGACAGCAAAGCGTGTGCGGTAGCTGTACCCGCCGTCCGCTGCCACCCTGTGGCTGCTCATCCGCACGATGTTCGCGCCGTATTCAACCAGCACATCGCTGATCCGCGCTAGCAGGCCCGGCCTGTCACCGCCGGTGATCTCGACTACATGGGTTATCACCCCTGTTGCACCGCGCAAAAGCTCGAACGAAAAAGGCGTAACGGTGATGGCAGCATCTTTTACCAGCGACAGTGATTGCAGGCCTTCAGCCACTTCGGCCTCAGATGTATCATCACCGAATTCCGCCACGCAGGAAAACTCAAATCCTTCGCCCAGCACGGCAAAAGAGGTGTCTGCCAAATTGGCTCCTGTTTCGAAAAGAAAATTTGTCACCATTGAGACGACACCAACAGTGTCCCGCCCAACTATTGAAATAAGAAACGTCCCGTTAACCAAAGTGCCCATAGTATACTCCCTATTAGGTGGCAGAAAGAAAAGGGTAGCCTTTTTTTGTAACTTTGATAGATAAACGCCGAGTAAACAATCCTAATTTTATGCGAACATTTTTAATTTAGACAGGAATATCCCGATGGCTGAACAACAACTCCTGCATCTCGTATTTGGCGGCAAGGTCGATGACCCACAAAGTCTTGATTTCAAAGACGCTAGCAAGCTTGATATTGTTGGTATCTACCCGAGTTACGAAGAAGCAGAGCGCGCATGGCGCAGCGTAAGCCAGGTTAATGTTGACGACGCAATGATGAAATACGTGGTTGTGCATCTGCACAAAATCCTCGACCCGTCACACTAAGCTGAATTACTTGTTTTTAATGAATTATCGTGGCGGCTAAAATAGCCCGCCACCGATAGACTTGTTGGATTTCTGAGCCTTCTCAGTGGTGCCATCAAGCTCGTCGCTTTCGAAACCSCCGCGGTGCAGCGCCAAGCTAAGCACAATTGCAGCCCCCAGCGCCCAAAAATCGCGTGAGAAAAAAGCCCAAACATAAAGTGCGACTTCAAGCCCCACCAGTAGACGTGTCATAAAGCAAGTCCCTTCCCTAAAGAAGAGATGAGGATGATGAGCCGAGTTATCAAGGGCCCACCATAGTTTACGTTTGGTGATACCGTGTTGGCCGAGAAACCACTACTCCGGCATCGGCTCATCACAGTTAGGACAGTCCTTAGGTGGTATAACATTGTTCCAAAAGAACGAATGGCCTGGCTGTTTTAGGGCGGCAAGTRACTGGCAGTTAGGGCATCTGTACCCAGTGCGGTACCGGTGCCCACCCAACATACCTACAAAAAACACGATCCCTATCATGATCAAACTATCGAATCTCTCCGCAGCTATCGCCTGACCAACCGCAATCGGCACCAAACCAATGGCCGCAAACTGCCCAAAGTTTAGAATTTTCGCAGTGCCTCGTGTCATGAATTTTCCCCGAAAGTTGGTGACCAGCGTTACAAAGTCGCTTCAATATTTTGGTCTGTGCCTAAATTCACCCAAAAGATCGTTACCCTTTTTTAGTCTCGATCCATGCGTCGACGTTGGCCTCCAGTATCGACAATGGGACAGCCCCGCTTGCAAGCACGGTGTTATGGAAGGCGCGCCAATCAAACTTATCGCCCAGCGTATCCATGGCGCGCTGGCGCAGTTCCATTATTTTCAGCTTGCCGATCATATAGGCAGTCGCTTGGCCGGGCATTACGATATAACGCTCAATCGCGGCTACACTATCCCCGCGCGGGTTCGGTGTATTGGCAACTAGATACKCGATCGCTTCTTCACGCGTCCATTTTTTATGGTGCAGGCCTGTGTCCACGACCAAACGACAAGCGCGCCACAGCTCCATCGCTAAGCGACCGAAATCAGAATATGGATCTTTATAAAAGCCCATGTCTTTGCCTAGTTCCTCGGTGTAAAGGCCCCACCCTTCCGTAAAGGCCGTGAAGCGCGCCGTGCGCTGGAACAAAGGCACGCCTTCAAACTCCTGCGTTATCGCGATCTGGAAATGGTGGCCTGGTATTCCTTCATGGTAGGCTAGCGCCTCCAACTGGTACGTCGGCATAAATTTGGTGTCGCGCATATTGGCGTAGAAGATGCCCGGACGCGACCCATCGGGTGCTGAACGCTGGTAGAAGGCCTTGCCTGACGAGTTCTCGCGGAACTTTTCCACTGCCCTTACTTCCATCGCCGCTTGCGGCATCAAATCAAAAAAGTCAGGAACCACTGCGCGCATATCATCAATATATTTTGTCGCTTGAGCGATATAGGCGGCCTTACCTTCGTCAGTGTTTTCTTCAAAAAACTGATCATCCACACGTGTAAACTCGAAAAACTCCTGCAAAGTCCCTTCGAAACCCACTCGTTTCATAATCCCCTGCATGGCGGCGTGAATGCGCGCGACATTATCCAGCCCCAACTGGTGGATCTGGTCCGCGCTCATATCTGTTGTGGTGTTATTCTTCAGGGCCTGGGCATAAAAGTCAGCACCGTCTGGCAGTTTCCACGCCCCTGCATCGTCTGTAGCGAATGCCGCTTGGCGCTCCAATTCATGTATCAGTTTGCTATAGCCTGCCCGAAAACCCGTTCGCAGGGCCTTTTCTGCGCTTTCAATCAGCATCCTGCTTTCGTCGGCAGTTAGSTTAAGCGCAGCGACTTTCCCTCGAAAGTTTGCCAGAACGACACTATCGTCCCCYTCTTCAAAAGGGTGGCCTTTCAGCACATTTTCAGACGCAGCAATCACATACGGAAAAACAAATTTCGGGGCGACAATGCCTTTATCCGCGCGAACCTTCATATTGGCCGCCACCTGCCCTAGAAGCCCCTCTACAGCCAATATCCGCTTAACATAAGCCTCAGCATCCGCCTTGGACGTTACTTGGTGGATCGTCATCAGGTGCGTAGGCACTGTCGTTTGCCAACCAAACATCTGGTTAACCGGGTAGCCGTGATCTCGCCACCTGTGGTTAGTAATAAAACGTTCCGCTGTTATTTCAAATATGCGGTAGGAGAGCCGCGTTTTATCGTCGAGCGCATCCTCATCAAAACTACGCAATGCAGCCAGTTGACTCTGGTAAAGCGCCAACAAATTATTTGCGGCTGCTTCTGTCACTTGCGGCCATTTATCGTTATTTGATTTGTCGCCAAGCCGTTCGGCCATTAAAGGGTTGAGCGCAAGCCGTTCTTTCATAGCTCTATCGAAAAACGCCGTTATTTTCTGAACTTCTAACTGACTGGTTTCAGCCGAACTAGCGACCGACTCGCTATTTGTGGGTGCAGCCTCGCAGCCTACAAGCATTAAAACGAGTGCAGATGTCGAAACTATTTTTCTAAACAATGACCGTCCCCTCAAATTTTCGCCAATATTTGCTGCTATAAAATTCTTTATAAACACTTGTGGGGCTTTGGTAAGTTTTTGCCAACCTTATTGCGCTAAAGTGAATAGCCACTCGCTATCAGAGTTCGCATACTGGTCGGAAACGATCATAGGTTGACATTCGCTTGAAGGATCACTACTTGAGCCGTCGGAATGGAGTCTCTCGATTATGCCACAGTCTCTACAAATACATAAAAAGCCATTGTTTTCAATTGGCCAAGTTGTACGCCACCGTTTGTTCTCTTTCAGGGGCGTCATTTTTGACGTTGATCCTGAATTTAACAATTCGGAAGAATGGTGGGAAAGCATCCCTGCGGAAATTCGGCCTGCGAAAAATCAGCCTTATTACCACCTGTTTGCAGAAAATGATGAAACCTCTTACGAGGCCTATGTTTCGCAACAGAACCTAATTCCTGATGATACCGGCGAGCCGATTGATCACCCGGATGTGCCTGAGATATTCGGTGCACTTATTGACGGGCAATACGAGCTTTCGGCGATGCAGCGTCACTAGGCACTCACCGAACAGCGTCTAAAACGAAAAAAAGCGGCCAATGAGGCCGCCATTTTTCGTTTTATGCTTCAAAGATTACGCTACGAACGCTGCCAGAAAAAGCATCACAGCAATAATGCCGAGTGTCATACGAACCGTGTATTTGATAAACCCATCATAGGTTGATTTCTGATCTTCGATTTCCATCAAGTAACTCCAGCGTTAATAACTTTACATTGCGGCCTTCTATAGCGGAACCGTCCCGCTTAGCCAAGCCCTTATAGCGCCACACATTCGCGCAGCATTTCCGGGTCTATATTCCCACCGCTGATGATACAGACAGTTACTTTATTTTTCGTTTCCACTTTACCACTAAGAACAGCAGCAAGTGAAACAACCCCGCCCGGCTCACCAACCATTTTGAGCGTATTTGCGGCGAACCCGACTGCTCTCCGGGCTTCATCATCGCTAATCGTCAGGCCTTTAATGCCAAAAGACTGCAAAATCGGGAATGTTAAACTACCAGGGCTTGGTGTCAGCAG
>JAESRJ010000150.1 GCA_016764715.1 Kordiimonadaceae bacterium
GGTTAGTTTGCTGTTTTTGTTTTTGCCGTCCGTTAAGAACAGCCCGTCAAGCTGCAGGGACGTTAGCCTGTCGATGGTTACAAGATTTGCAATGAACACGCCAACGCCTACCGCAATCATAAGGTCGATGAAAACAGTGGCAAGCATCACTCCTAACATTAAGACTTGGCTGAATAAGGGTAGGCGGAAAAGGCGTCTGATATAGTCCCAATCGATAATATCGACACCCACCTTAATTAGGATGCCTGCAAGTACGGCCTCGGGAATATTTTCCACCAAACCACCAGCGCCGAGCGCGATGATCAACAGAACAATCGCGTGAATAGCGCCAGATGCTTGGCTTGTACCGCCTGCCTTAATGTTGATAGCCGTGCGCATCGTAGCGCCCGCGCCAGGCAGTGCACCAAACGCGCCAGAGATCATGTTGCCGATGCCTTGGCCAATAAGTTCGCGGTCTGAATTATGCTTGGTGCCCGTCATATTGTCGGCGACAAGAGAGGTCATTAAGCTGTCAATTGCCCCAAGTAGGGCGAGCAGAAGCGCAGAGGTAATAAGGTCTTTGGTTAGCGATATATCCCAAATCGGAAGCTGCAGYGACGGTAAGGTGCTGGGAATTTCGCCGATACGGATGATGTTGCTTTCGGGGAAAACCATGAGCATCAACACCGTGCCGC
Source organism: Kordiimonadaceae bacterium (assembly GCA_016764715.1). Classification (GTDB taxonomy): domain Bacteria; phylum Pseudomonadota; class Alphaproteobacteria; order Sphingomonadales; family Kordiimonadaceae; genus Kordiimonas. The sequence continues at coordinate 675 of JAESRJ010000150.1, forward strand.
CAATCAGAGCAGCGAGCGGCGCAGGTAGATAGGTGGAGAGCGATTTGGGCCAAAAGAATGTTAGAGCCAAAGTAACTGAGGCGATGATGAGGGCCGTGCTGTTGAGGGTGCCCAATAGTTGGGGCAAAGCCGCGATCGTTTCTACGCTGTTTCCCGAAATTGGGTGCCCCAAAAACGGTGCGATCTGGATGATGATAATCAGAAATCCAATGCCAGACATAAAGCCCGAAATCACCGGGTAGGGTACTAGGATGATATATTTACCGATTTTCAGCAAGCCCATCAAAATTTGGAAAAGCCCGCCGAGCATCACCACAGTGAAGGCGAGAGCCATCCCGTTCTCYGGGGAAAGCGCGATGAAGCTGGTAATAACTGTAGCCATGACAACGGACATTGGCCCCGTTGGACCAGTAACCTGCGTTTTTGTGCCGCCAAAAAGGGCCGCAAACAAGCCTGTGAAAATCGCGCCGTAAAGGCCTGCCGCGGCACCCGCGCCAGAGGCCACGCCGAAAGCTAGAGCTAGGGGAAGGGCCACAACTGCGGCAGTGATGCCGCCGTATAAGTTACCTTTTAGGTTTTCCATAAAACGCGCGACCCTTTTTACAATACATCGAAATCTGTATTTGAGCGCGCCTAGTGCGGGCGCTCGCACATGTCTATTCTTAGTTCGGGTTGTTATAGCCTGCAAGAATTGGCAGGGCAATCGCGCACAGCGAAAACAGTGCGAGCGGCTGGGTTGCGCCAAATGCTAGGCTTTGCGCTGCCAATGGTTTTGACGCGGTGTAGATTTTTCCTGGAGCTAAAATGCTGCCCTTTTCTGGACTAAAATGCTGCGCGCARGGAAATCTTAAATGTGCGCCCTGGTAGGGGCACAACATTTTTCAGAAAGCTGGTATKCTGGCGCGCAGTGGTGTTGGTTAAATTGGTAGCCCGGATTTCAAGCGATAGCCCGCGATCTTCAAAAGGATGCAACGTGAAATAAGCATTCAACAGCAAATAACCATTTGATGTGGTTTCAAAGGCAGTGGCCCTGTTCTGGCTAGCCGAATATTCCAGCTCAGTCCGCAAATCGAACTTTGTACCGATAGCACTTAGGCCGGCAAGGGCAGATAGGGGCGGGWTGCGCGGCAGGGCGTCATTGCCGCTAACGCCGCGAAGTTTTGCACGCACGTAATCAAGCTGAGCATCGAAGCTATAGTCAAGGTCTCCCCAAAAATCACTGGAAGAGGAACCAAGTTGGAATTCCGCTTTGGTTTCAAACCCGTAAAACTGTGCGTCGCCAGCGTTGAACTGGAATACGGATAGATCTTCAATGATCGCGCCGGTCTCTACTTCAAAAACAAAGTCATCGTAGGACGTAAGGAAAATATTGGCAATAAAGCTGAAAACATCATCTGAATAATTGTACGTCGCTTCAGCGCCCAGCGCKGTCTCAAGGCCTAGCGACAAGTCACCTATTTCAAAAGCTTCCGTAGCTAGGTGCGGGCCATTGGAGAATATCTCYTCMGTYGAAGGCGCACGCTCTGTTCTTGAGATTGAAACACCAAAAAAACTATTGTCGCCCAGGTCATACCCGGCACCTGCTGAAAGGCTGACACCATTAAAACTGCGTGTAATGCCCAGGGTATCTGACGTATGCTTTGTATATTCAAAGCGCCCACCAAATTCAAACTTCCAGCGGTCCGCCGAAAATTCCTTCACTGTGTAGAGCCCGATCTGAGTGGTCAGAGTTGGCGGCACAAAAGCTTCATCGCCTACCGCTGAGAAATCCCGAGATCGAACTTGAATGCCGGTTGAGCCGTTCCAGTTGTCACCGCCCTTTTCAACGAAGTCGAGCCGCCCTTCAAACCCTTCATTCGAGAAAACTGTACCTACAGCACCGTCTTCAATCTCTAGCTGCAGATAGTCAGCATAGCCAAACCGAAATTTGGCTTTCTTGAAGAAACCAAAATCGGCTTCAAGCTCACCGTGCAGGTCGAACCGGGTTTGCTCAATATCAATCGTTACCCCATCCTCCCCAGATCCGGGCACGCCGTATTCGCTATCCAGTACGCGCACGTTGGCACCGAAAAAGCCAGTACCGAACACGGCGGATAGGCCCGCAGAACCGCTCAGGGTTTCTGTGGCGGAGTTGGCAACAACATCGCGTGGTTCATTGGCAGGATCAGCGGCTGGATCACTGGCACGCAACTGTGCAGAGCGAGCAAATCCGGGAATGCTGTAATTATCCGTATCGCGGTAACTAATGTCGCCGTGAAACAGGAGGCTGGTCTCGCCAATTTTGGTAAGCTCAGCGTTAAAAGCGCCGGATAATTCGTCGCCGTTATCGCCGCTGTTGTGGCCGTAACGAACAGCTCCTTCAAAGCCATCTTCCGGAATTTTTGTCGGGATACGTCCATCAAACACATTGATCGCGCCGCCGGCCGCTGAACTGCCGTATATCAACAGCGCGGAGCCACGCAATATTTCAATGCGTTTTGCAAGGGCTGGCTCAATCGCCACAGCATGATCTGGGCTGGTGGATGAGGCGTCAATCGAGCCAAGGCCAAAATCTAGTATCCGGATCCGGTCGCCGCCAAGGCCACGAATGATGGGGCGACTAGCGCCAGGGCCAAAAAACGTAGAAGAAATACCAGGTTGTCGCTTCAATGTCTCACCAAGAGAACTTGCCAATTGGCGTGCCAGGTCTTCCTGTTTCAGGATGGTACCGCCAAGAATAGTCTCACTTAACTTGCGCCCTTCAAAGGCACCTGAAACTACAATTTCTTCAAGGTCTCGCTCGGCTGGAGGAGCAGTATTTGGGATGACGAACTCTTTGTTTGTCGCCCCTTCTGCCGCGCTGGCTACAGGCAYCCAAGCCGCGYACAGKRCAGTTGAAGCCAAAAGCACACGTAAAGCAGTGGCATAGGTTTTTTTAGATTTTAACCGGAACATTTTGATACTCTCACAACACTGCTTATCCGAAGGGGCCGTCGCCCTTTCGTTAGTCGCACGCCATATTATTACTAACTTGTACCTACTAACGCATAGGTAGGTAACAGGATGGTTTTCACAAGCTTTTTTCAGCTAAAATTGATTTACGCTATAATGTATCATAATGCAAGTCGCAGTGTCGTGATATTTTGAGGAAACACGCAGAAAATAGCGGTTTATTACTAAGGTTAACAACCGGCCTCTTTTGAGCGCGACAAGGCCAACGCAGGTTGAACCAATTGTCACAAGACGTCCATGCACAAGCTGATAGACTGGATGAAGTAACACTATTTTGGTCTGAAGGGACAAACAATGAGAGTATCGAATAAGTTTGGAAGGGTRCATATGGGCAGTGTTCTTGCTTTGGTGTTGATCGCYGTTTCAAGTGTCGCAAGGGCAGATGGCAGCAGGCAAACTGCGACACCGATCATTCCCGATCAGCAGTGGCAGAAAATTTATGAGGATTATGGCTTTTCCCCGGCTTTGTTAATCGGRGATACTGTTCATGTATCAGGCATTATTGTCCGGCTGAAGGGCGAAGGCACTTATGAAGAGCGCTATRCTGCAGGCCTCCGCGATACTTTTGCATTTCTTGAACGGCTTATTAAGCCARCGGGCGCAACWTTGGATGACGTTATTGAAATGACCAGCTTTCATATGGACCTAGCCAAGCAATTGCCGACTATTTTGTCGGTACGCAAAAGCCTGATGAACAAACCTCATCCGGCGTGGACGGCCGTTGGAACCACGGCTTTGGCAGACCCAAACGGTCAAACAGAAATTAGATTTTTAATCAAGCTGCAGCCTCGGGCAAAAAATGTTGGCAGGTAAACCTTTCCTAAATCCAAGCTTCTATTTGTGACTAAGTTTCAGGCGTCGTCTATAGAGACGGCGCCGGTATCATGAAAGTAAACTGCGCCAAATGGTCGGGGGGGGGAGCCTGCTAACATGACGTTTGTTTCGGAAGAGAAATGGCATGTTTTGCATGCGGCAAATTTGCCGTGAATAGGCGCCCTGTATCTTTGGAAATTGGGCTGCTTGTGTCAGGAAAGCCGAGTCGAAATGGGCGGGGAATAATTTCGCATTTATTGACCTACTATACATAAAACTCACAATTAGTCCTACCTTAGGTTTTATCAAAAATTCGTGTAATTTCAGTAAGTCATTGTTAAACATCAGGTGTTTCTGATCGTTGAAAATGTTTGCGCCTGTATGTTGGTCGCAGGGAATGTCGGTAATKYKACNKRARATTAACCCTTTGCTGCTAGACCAAACCTCGTGGAGTTTTGATTTTTAGCTGGGTATAACTGGGAGAGCGATATGAGGAATATKTCTTCATCAAGCTTCCATGGAATAAGTCGTGCTATAGTTGGTTTTTCCATGGTCGCAACGGGCGTAATTGCCGCAACTCACACTGCAAACGCTGATGAAAAAGGCGTTACTGATACCGAAATATTATTAGGACAAAGTGCAGCCCTTACGGGCCCCGCATCGGCACTTGGAACCGGAATGAAAACCGGGCTCGAAGCTGCATTCGCTGAAATAAACGCTGCAGGCGGTGTGCATGGGCGTAAGTTCAGGCTTATCTCTAAAGATGATGGCTATGAGCCCAAACGCGCAATTGTGCATACTACGGCTCTTATTAACGACGATAACGTTTTTGCCATCATTGGCACTGTGGGGACACCCACTGCCAAAGCACTGCAGCCCATTACAACAGAAGCCGGCGTGCCGCTTATTGGCCCATTTACCGGAGCGGGCTTCCTTCGAAACAAGGAAAACCGCAATGTAGTCAATCTGCGCGCAACCTATGATCAGGAAACTGAAGAATGGATTGAGCGTTTGGTAACCGATATGGGCGCCAAAAAGATTGCAATTCTGTTCCAGGATGACGGTTTTGGCCGTGTTGGTCTTGCCGGTGTAAACGCAGCGCTCGAGCGCCGCGGTATGACATTACATGCAAAAGGGTCTTACGAACGGAACACCACAGCCGTACGTTCTGCTCTGTTGGAAATTCGCAAGTCTAAGCCAGATGCTATCGTGACAGTTGGTGCTTATAAGCCATGTGCGGAATTTATTCGCTTAGCGCGGAAACTGAAAATGGATGTGCCGATCATCAATATCTCGTTCGTTGGCTCCACAGCACTTGCTGCTGACCTGGGTGCTGTCGGAGAAGGCGTTTTTGTTACGCAGGTTGTCCCACTTCCTTGGAACACCGACATTCCCCTGGTGGCTAAATACCAAGCCGCAATGAAAACATACAAAGCCGATGACAAACTAGGTTTTGTATCTCTTGAAGGATATGCTGTTGGTTTGCTTGCCATTGAGGCCTTGCAGCGTGCCGGTAAAGACCTGACACGCGAAGCCTTCTTAAACGCTGTCTATAACACCGGCCCCTTCGACTTTCAGGGTCTAGTGTTGAATTACAGTGAGGGTGATAACCAGGGCTCCGACAGCGTGTTTATGACCCGGATCGGTGCAGGCGAAAGCTTCAAAGAAGTATCTAAGTTAACAGACTGATACTGTCGGTCTGGGGTTCTTACAATTTGTTGGAATTAGATGGTGACTAGTATAATGGCTAATATGACGAATTCAGCGAATGAAAAGTCCGCGCAAGATAGCGCAGCGTTTTCGCTGGCAGGCATTTTCTCCACAGTTTTTGGATTAGTCCCCAAAACCATCAGATTTAGATTATTTCTGACCTTCGGTGTGATCGTTTTGATCGCAGCGGGGTCAGGTGTAATCAGTTATTTCACGCTTGAGAGAGTGGGCGCCACCCTGACAGAGGTATCGGATCAATCGGTGCCGCAACTAGTTGAAGCCGGTGAATGGTCCAACGCAACGTCGCAAATCCTCGGCTTGCAAGGGCAACTGGCAAGGGCCCAAACTGTTGCTGAACGGCAAGCCGCACAAGATTGGTTGAAAGCCTGGCACGGCAACGTTGCGGATGCGGAACCCTCTTCAGCCGAAGTTGTGCGCATCATTACGCAGATCGACAAGGTACTGGCCTCTGCTGATATAATAAGCGAGTTAGTCACACAAAAAATCGCGGTGAAGGACCAAAAGGAACAAGCAGTTTCCAAAATTGACGATCTTCATGCCAGCACAATAGATAAAGCCCGCGAAACTATAGATAATGTTTTCTTTGATATTGTTATAGGCGGCGAGGACTTGTCTTCTGTCGCGGCTGCTAAAGCCTTGATTTCTGACGATGTGAATAGGCTGAAACTACTACAGGATTTGGCAAGCGAACTGAACGCGTTGAAAGGTAATTTAAGCAGCGCAGCCTTTCTGCCCAACAAACAATTGATTGTGCCGGCGCAGGAAATATACACGGCGCTTGCTGCCAGGTTTGATGCTGCAATCGCGGAGCTCGACAGTGGCGGCAAAGATGATGATTTATTGGTGCTCGCACGCACCTTCTCTGAATACGGTAAATCTTCCGATGTATTTTCTCTGCATGCCACCGAGTTTGACTTGGAAGAAAAAATAACCGCTGAGCGTGCAAGCAGCCAAAAAGTGTCAGATCTGCTGGGTGAAGATGTTAGTAACCTCATGGACGACACAGAAATGGGTACGTTGGAGAAAGCGGCGGGCGCAAACGCGGAAATCGGTCGCGGGCAGTTTCTTATCGCAGGCGCCATTGTTGCCATCCTAGCCTTTTCCATTGCCGTCGGCTGGCTTTATATAGGACGCAARGTAATTGACGGACTTAACTTGCTGACAGACCGCATGCAGCTGTTGGCCTCCGGCAATCTTGACGTGGAAATTCCGCCATCATCAGAGGATGAGCTTGGCCTGCTGACCGATGCGATGGCTACGTTCAAAGAGAATGCCATCTCTCGTGTTGCACTTGAAGAAGAACAAACCAAACTGAAGGCCGAGCAAGAAGCTGAGCAAAAACGCCACGCTGGGGAAGATGACGCGCGCAAGGCACGGCGTTTGGAGCGGGCAGAGCAACAACGTATCACCTCCGCCCGAGATCGGTCCGAGCAGGTGAATACAATTGCGACCACACTTGAAGACCGGGTGAGCGTTATTTTAGGAAGCGTCATCGCAGCGTCCGAGAACTTGGGCGCGACGGCAGGGCAAATGGCCTCTATCGCCGAGAATACAGCGCAGCAGGCCAGTGAAGGTGCAACAGAAACCTCCAATACCAATAGCATATTGCAGTCGGTCGCCAGTGCCGCAGAGGAACTTTCGAGCACTATCGCCGCAGTATCGCAGGGCGTCTCCAACGCTGCCAGGTCAGCGACAGAGGCAAGTAGTAAAGCCGTGCAGGCAACCAAGACCGTCGATGAATTGACACAAGCTGTTACGCGCATTGATGCTATCACACAGCTGATTGATGATATCGCTGCGCAAACCAATTTACTTGCGCTCAACGCAACAATCGAAGCTGCGCGTGCTGGCGAAGCAGGACGTGGGTTTGCTGTCGTAGCAAGCGAAGTGAAAACACTGGCAGCCCAAACCGCAAACGCCACGAGCGAGATTGGCGGACAGGTTAACGAAGTGAAGCTGCTGGCTAAAAAAGTGGAAGTAGCGATTAGCGAAATTAGAGAACAGATCGTTGAAGCCGCTGAAAACAGCCGGACAGTAGAAACCTCTGTGGAAGAACAAGCGAATGCGACGGCTGAGATTAGCGGTAATTGCCAGACAGCTGCTGCCTCATCTGAACGGCTATTTACAATCATTAATGACGTTGACGGTTCTGCCACCGAAACCGGAACCGCAGCGACATCGGTGAGCCAAAGTGTGAATACCGTTGTGTCTGAGTTGGGGCAACTTCAGCAGGAAATTTCAACAACTATTCAGCAAATTCGAGCCTCTGCAGATGATGCAGCTGGTGGCTAGTTTGTTGAAAAAAATCTTCGACGCCATTGCCATAACGCAAGTCGTCACAACACAAATTAAGGGGAGGCGGTAACTATATTTCCGGGGGACAACGGATGAAATTAGGTAAACAAAGGTGCAGAAATGAAAAAACTTTCATACATACTTAAGGTATCCTTATTGTCTTCAACAATGCTGATTGCTACCCCCGCGTATGCTGGTGGTGATGACGGCGATACTGGCATTGAAGACCGTGTTAAACACCTCGAAGCGTTAATGGAAAAAATCCTCGCGCGGATGGAAAAGCAAGACGCCCGGCTACAGGCAGGCGAGATAAAGGTGTTGCAGGAAACCAAACGCATGATCGGCGAGCAAAAAACGGCTCTTGCGGTTCAAGCAAAACGTGTTGCTAAAGTTGAGAAAATGTCGGCTGGCGGCGTTGCCCCGCCAACATCTGGAAACGGCTTCAATATTGGCGAAACGACGTTTAAATTTGGCGGCTATGCTAAACTAGATGTTCTCTATAGTAAATTTTCTGACGGAGAGTTAGCGTCAGGCGCCTCAGGACGAGATTTTCTTATTCCTGGGCAAATCCCTGTGTCAGCGACCGGCAATGACGATGGCGCTGATATAGATTTTAGTGCGCGTGAAACTCGTTTTATTATGAAAACATCTACGCCAACGCCCGGAGGAAAAATTACGGGGCACTTGGAAATGGATTTCGTCCTTACGGGGGGCGGCAATGAACGGGTTTCCAATAGCTTTAGCCCCAGATTGCGCCAGGCATTTCTAACCTATAATGGCTGGACGTTTGGACAAGCATGGAGCACGTTCCAAAATACTAAGGTTTGGCTGGATCATATTGATTTTCTTGGCGCCATTTCAGGGATGGTCTTTAACCGGCAAGCGCTGGCTCGCTACCAGAATGGTGGCTTTGAGTTTGCAGTTGAGACACCAGAAACGACGCTAACAGCACTTGGTGGTTCTCGGGTCGTCTCTGGCGACGGCGCTTTGCCTGACGTAGTGGCCCGTTATACTTCATCTGGAAGCTGGGGTCATGTCAGGGTTGCTGGTATTTACCGCCAACTGGTTGCAGAGGCCGGGACTGCAGGGCTTGTGGCCGGTGATACCACTGCCGGTTACGGCGTCAGTGTTTCCGGTAAATTGAAAACGACGGGTAAAGATGCGTTCAGTTTCCAGTTTAATGCTGGCGAAGGCCTCGGTCGCTATATTGGGCTCAACTTGGTAAATGACGCTGCTGTGACAACCAGCGGTGAATTAGAGGCAATTGGTCTGGTTGCGGGATTTGCGTCCTATAAGCACTATTGGTCCCCCCAGTGGCGTTCCAATGTTACAGTTGGGTTTTTCAATGCAAACAATCCAACTACATTCACAGGWACCGGTGTGACAGACAAAAGCACGTCTATTCATGCAAACTTGCTGTATTCCCCCGCACCAAAATTACTGATCGGTGTGGAATATATTTATGCGGATCGCACAACGGCGAACGGCTTAAAAGGGACGTTAAGTCGCGTTCAGTTCTCTGCGAAGCTCGGCTTTTAAGGCGAGCGGTCGTACCGCCGAATTTGAGTAACAGTTCAAAAGGGCACTTTTACGGTGCCCTTTTTATTGCCTGCTTCCCAACTCTGATGGTCTCGGTTTATAAGCGTTAAGTAATAGATAGGGCGGAGGAGTGTCGCGTGAGCAAACAGCAGTGCATTTTATCGATTGATCAGGGCACCACCAGCAGTMGRGCAATTGTGTTCAGCAAGTCGGGGACTATCGTCTCYGTGGCTCAGAAAGARTTTGCGCAGWTCTATCCGGCGGACGGCTGGGTGGAGCATGACCCTGAAGAGATCTGGAGCACKGTKCTAAGCACTGCGCGCCTTGCCTTTGAACAGGCCGAGGCTAAGGGTTATGTAGTTGTAGCCATYGGYATCACCAATCAGCGCGAGACGAGCATTGTGTGGGATAGGGCCACAAGCAAGCCGCTTTATAATGCCATCGTATGGCAGGACCGCCGCACGGCAAAAACGTGTGCAGGGYTAACYGCTGCRGGGYRYGAGGCWGAAATTCAARSMAAAACMGGSYTGYTGCTCGATCCGTATTTTTCGGCCAGTAAAGTGGCGTGGATTTTRGATAATGTSGACGGTGCYAAGGCCCGCGCCAGTGCAGGCGGCTTGGCGTTTGGCACGGTGGACAGCTTCCTTATCTGGCGGCTAACAGGCGGCACTCGTCAYGTGACTGACGCCACCAACGCCAGCCGCACCAGCTTATTCAATATTGAAACCCAGCAATGGGACRAAGGCCTGATGGATATTTTCAGCGTGCCAGCAAGCCTATTGCCTATAGTGCTCGACAGTGCCGACGATTTTGGCATGACAGACGHTTCCATTTTCGGGCGGYCTATCCCAATCGCTGGCGTCGCGGGGGATCAGCAAGCGGCGGGCATTGGCCAGTGCTGCTTTACACCCGGCAGCATCAAAAGCACCTACGGCACGGGCTGCTTTGTACTGATGAACACCGGCGATGAAATGCAGGCGTCAAGCAACMGSTTGCTCACCACTGTGGCGTACCGGCTAGGCGGTAAAACCACTTATGCTCTCGAAGGCTCCATTTTTGTGGCAGGTGCAGCGGTGCAATGGCTACGCGATAACTTGAAATTCATCAAGGATGCCTCCGAAAGCGAAGGCCTGGTGCGCAGCTTGGATAGCAACAAGGGTGTATATATGGTGCCTGCTTTTACGGGGCTTGGTGCGCCGCACTGGGATCCAAACGCACGCGCTAGTATTTTCGGCATTACCCGCGATACCGGCAAGGCTGAACTTGTGCGGGCTGCGCTGGAGGCGGTTTGCTACCAAACGGTGGATCTCTTCGGTGCAATGGCGAATGACGGCGTGCGCGCCATGTCCCTGAGGGTGGACGGCGGCATGGTAGCCAACGACTGGCTGGTGCAATATTTGGCTGACATGCTTGACCTGCCAATTGACCGGCCTGTGGTGAAAGAAACAACCGCGCTCGGAGCCGCATACTTAGCCGGGTTGCAGGTAGGGCTTTATAAATCGCTGAACGATATTGCAGAAAACTGGCAATGCGAGCGGCAGTTCATACCAGAAATGGCATCGGAAAAGCGCACTTCTCTACTGCATAAATGGCATAAAGCCGTGGAAGCCACTCAGGCGTTTGGCGAAGCCGATTAAGCCAATTGCTCTAGAGTTTAGCAGGGCCAGACATTTCGGATATTTGTTGAATTTATCAGCTAAACCATTAGTAGGCTGGTGCGGCAATGAAAAATGCCGGATAATTGGTTTATCGTAATGTGATGGTGGAGACTGCCCGTGTGGGGAAAAATATCTAAATTGTTGAAAGTGGCCCCTGCGGCTGCTGAAACCAAAGGGCAGGAACTGCAATTGGCGACGGCGGCACTGCTCGTTCATGTTAGCCAAGTTGATGACGATTTTTCTGAAAGTGAACGCAGGGCATTGCTGGCTTGCCTGCAAGACGAGTTTTCTCTCGCCCCTGAGGTGGCACAGCAAATTTTGGTGGATGCAGAAGTAAAAGAGAACGACAGCACCTGCCTCTATAAGTTCACAAAAGTCATCACCAAAGAGCTGGATAACGAAGGCAGGCAGGATATTATTCGGCTGCTATGGCGGGTGGCTTTTTCAGATAACCACCTTGATAACTTTGAAGCCAATGTGCTGGCGAAAATCGCTGGGTTGCTGGGGGTCTCGACAGAAGACAGAATTCGCATCAAGCACGAAGTGCAGGGCAAATAACTCGTATAGTCAATCAGTACTTCGGGTACATTGTATCTAGGTAAATACGCTTGCAGCGCGCGCTCCAATTAGCGCTGGGCACCATGGTATGTGAAGTATCAGTTGCAGCGCTCCTGTGTTGTAGCTAGAGAATAGAGCGGCAGATTTATCTCTGCTAGCGGGCCTGTAATTGGCCAAAATTCGCATTGCACCGCTGGAAGAGACACTCATCGTGGTCACAAAATATAACATTCTAAGGCTTCTTTTATTGGGCGCAGGCCTCGGTTGGGGGTTAACTGTTGTGGGTGTTTTCCTACCGTGGGATTTTGCGATCGAGCATTTGAAAACATTTGGTGGCAGTGGTGAAATTCCGAACGATGTGATGCTCAATTAYTGGATGAGGATGGCCTCTGGYGCGTTTGGTTTTGTCGGGGTTTTCTTCCTGTTCGCKGCATGGAARCCYCAGGCTTACAAAAATATCCTGCCAATACTGGCCTATGGGAGTATTTTTGAAGGCGCTGTTTTGCTGTTTTACGGGGTTAAATTTGACCTTGATCTATTCCCATTTGGCCCGGACGTAGCAATTGCACTTGTACCCGGTATAGGTATTCTCCTGTTGCGAGATACGCTTGATACCAAAGAAAAGTAACGAGCTGCTATTGGCTGATTGCTGATCCAACGCGGTTCTTTCTCTGTGTTTACGCGTTGTTTTCCTGACCAAATTAAAATAATTTCGGCTCCGTTACTTGAAATTAATTAAATCATTAATTATTTAAGTATCATGACCAGTAAACCAAAACATAAACGAAGCGTCGGCCGCCCCAAAGATAGTAAGGGCGAAGCAGGCCGTTCTGCGCTTATTGCCGCAGGCAGCCAACTGTTTTCTAATCAAGGCTATGCTGCCACCACTATTGCTCTTTTGGCGAAGGAAGCAGGCGTGACCCCAGCGATGGTTCACTATTATTTTGGCGGTAAGGACAAGCTTTTGCAGGCGGTGTTGGCGCAAGCGTACGGCCCGCTTGTTGACCAAATTCTGGAAATCGAAACACTTGAGGAATGGGTGCATGCGGTCCACGCCATTATGATGAAAAATCGTTGGTTGCCGCTTTTGATGCAGCGCGAGGTTTTGATGGAAGGCGGCCACCTCAAAGCAACCTTCCTTACCGAATATGCTGTCAAATTTGCCCCGAAATGGATCGCCATGCTGATGGCGGAGAAAAAGGCGGGCCGSTTGCGGCCTGACGTAAACGAATTCCGCCATATGGTGTTTCTTTTAGCCCTTATTGTTTACCCTTTTCTGGTAGGACAGATAGTAACGCCCCTGCAAGGCGGCTTGTTCAGTGATGATGAGTTATACCGCTTTCGCGATGATGCTTTAGCGATGTTCCGCAATGGCACCAGCCCACAGGCATCGGGTACTGGCGCGGAACTTACCGGCTTTACCGAAACTACCGATAGACAGGTGCCCTAGCATATGGAATTCAAAGTGGATCTGGACTTTTTTAAAACAAAATATGCTTTGCCCGCATTGGCGGCGGCAGGGTTTCTGCTCGCCACAGTAATTGTGAACGTTTCGCCAGAGATTGAGCACACCGCCGTTGGTGCACCGCCGCCTTTGGCAGAATACATCGAAGCCAAGCCGCGTCCTTTTGCACCGCGAGCCACAGGATTTGGGTTCGTTGAACCAGCAACGTTACTGGAAGCCGGCGCAGAGGTGTCTGGTCGGATCACCTATTTGAACCCGCGTGTGAAAGCGGGAGCATTTTTACCTGAAGGCACCGATGTTCTACAAATCGATCCCACAGATTACGAGCTGGCGCTGGCTGAAGCGCGAGCCAATTTAGCGGCCTCGCATGCTCAAAAAAAGGAACAGGAAATGCGCCTTGTCAGCGCTAAAGCCTCTTTTGAAATTTCCGAGCGCAATATGGTATTGGGCGTGCAGGGCCTAGAGCGAAAGAAAGATCTGAAAACTAAGGGTACTATCTCCCAAGCGGCGCTTGATATCGAAGAACAGAGTATGCTGCAGCTTAGACAACAGATGCAAACACGGCTGCAAACGTTGGAAACTTTGCCAAGCGAAATAGAAGTTGCCAGTGCTCGGGTTAAGCAGAACCAAGCGAAGCTAGTGGAAGCAGAGCAGCGCCTTGGCCGTACCAAAATTAAAATCCCATTCCAGGCCCGTATTGCGGCAGTGCATGTCGATGAAGGCGAGTATGTAAACCTGGGCGGCAAGCTGTTTGACGCGCACAGTATGGACGCAGTTGAAATTTCCACGCGCTTATCTTTGGCGAATTTGCAGAATTTGATAGCAGGCATGCAAGAACTGTCGGTTGATCAAGTATTGAGCTCCCCGGACGAGCTTATTAACCGCCTTGGTTTGAAAGCGGAGGTCATGTTGCCAGATAGTATTGACCAGGTGCCGTGGCAGGCGGCCGTGGTGCGCCTGGGCGAAACGCAAGATTTTGAAACCAGAACGCTCGCCGTTGTTGTGCGTGTGGAAGACCCTTACGGCAGGCTGCTTACGGCCAAACGCCCGCCGCTCTTGCGCGGCATGTATGTGGAAGTGAACCTTGTCGGCAACTTTATCGAAAGCCTTGTTATCCCTAGGCATGCAGTTCATAGCGGCATTGTTTATGTTGTAGGGGAAGGCGATACGCTGATCCTGAAGCCCGTTTCTGTCACCTTTCAGGGCGACTTGGCAATTGTGCAAAGCGGGCTGGAGCTCGGCGATAGGGTGATCCTTACCGATTTGGTTCCGGCAGTGTCCGGCATGAAGATCAAACCACAGGCATCTAGTGCTGATACAATCGCGCAGAACATTGAAGGCTCACCGGTGCCGACAGGAATGCTTAAATGATTGAGTATTTTGCCCGCCACAAAACGGCTGCTAACATATTAATGCTGGCGCTTCTGGCGATCGGCATCACCAGCCTTCCTACGTTGAAATTGGAAACCTTCCCCGATATTCAGCGATTTGAGGTGATGGTATCGGTTGCTTATCCGGGCGCGGCGCCCTCAGACGTGGAAGAAGGCATTTGTATTCCGCTTGAGCGCGCCACTGACGGCATTAGTTTTCTGGACGAGAAACGCTGTGAAGCCAAAGACAATGTCGGCCAGATGACTTTGAAGATGCTCGAAGTTGGCGATATGACCAAATTTATCGAGGATCTGAAGTCAGCGGTCGACAGCATTGATAACTTCCCCGCTGATATTGAAGAACCCGTGGTGACCGAGTTGGGCCGTGTTGACCCTGTGGTCAATATCGCAATCAGTGGTAACATGCCGCGCACAGCGCTTAAGGCGCTGGCCGAGGATCTCAGGCGTCGAGCACAGCGCGAGCGCGGTATCCCGCTTGYAGAAATCCAAGGGTTTTCGGATCGCCAGTTGCAGGTAGAAATTCCGCTTTATGTGCTGGAGCAATACGGACTATCAGTGCGCGATATTGCAGACAGAGTAAGCAGGCAGGGTATTGATTTACCCGCAGGTGTCATTGAAGCCGATGCACAGGAGGTGCAGCTGCGTTTCACCGACTTAAGGCGCACAGTAGAGGAACTGGGCAACCTGATCATTGTGAGCAGCGCATCAGGCGGTGATATCCGGCTGCGCGATATAGCGACAATTACAGATGCGTTCGAAGTGGAAGAAACCCGCGTTGAATTTAATGGTAAACCKGCGGCAATTTTGCGGATCAGCAAGAACAAAAACGATGATAGTCTGGACGTGCTGGCCGCCGTTAAAGCGTTTGTTGAGCGCGAACGTCAACGTCTGCCAGCCGCAATATCACTAGACCTAACCGGCGACAGGGCATCAATAGTGCAGGAACGGCTCGACTTGTTGTCKGGTAACGGMATGCAGGGCATYRTSWTGGTATCKATCGCGCTCTTTATGTTCTTCTCARTCCGCTATTCSTTCTGGGTGGCKGCWGGGYTGCCGATCTCRTTCCTYGCCAGYTTTGCRGTGATGTCTGYGATGGGYMTGTCGATCAATATGATCAGCATGGTCGCGCTTTTGGTCGCAATCGGCATCTTGATGGACGACGCCATTGTGATCGCCGAAAACATCGCCGCTGAACATGCTAAGGGAAAATCACCGATCGACGCTGTAGTGAGCGGCACCAAAAAAGTAGCGCGCGGCGTTCTGGCCTCGTACGCCACAACGGTGTTGATTTTCACCAGCCTGCTTTCCCTAAAGGGGGATTTGGGACAAATCCTGAAAGTGCTTCCGATGGTGCTGATTGCAGTGCTGACGGTGAGCTTGTTCGAAGCATTTTTTGTACTGCCGCGCCATCTGCTGCATTCGTTGGAGCACGGCGCCGACAAGGAAAAATACGCGATCCAGAAACGGTTTGATATCTGGTTTGATAAACAGCGCCTAAAGATGTGGAAACTGGTGATCAAAGTCGTTGAGTACCGCTATGCTTTTGTTGGCGGCATTCTCGCGCTTTTCATGGTTTCGATCTCATTGCTTGCCGGCGGCGTGGTAAAATTTCGGTCTTTCCCTAATCTTGACGGTGACTATGTGCAGGCGCGTATTTTGATGACGCCGGGCAGCACGTTGGCGCAGCTGGAAGGCGTGGTCGCGAAAACCTTAGATGGCCTGAAGGAAACCAACGAAGAACTGAGCAAGCTGGAAGATGGCGAGCTGGTAAAAAACGTGCGCGTCACCTACGGCTACCATATTGATGCGTTCGAAAGTGGGCCGCATCTGGCTACGATTAGTGTGGACCTTCTGTCTGCTGACGGCCGTGCCAATACGATCGTTGACATAACCAATACCTGGCGGCCAAAGGTCGGCCAATTGCCGGGTGTGCTTTCAATTCAGTACCGGCGTCCGCAARTKGGSCCRGGSGGCCGCGCYATTCATATACGCCTGCAGGGCGACGAYATGGACCAGCTGGCYYTRGCGTCYAACGAMCTTAAAGAYTGGCTKTACGGCTATGACGGCGTGGTCGATATYTTRGATGATCTWCGCCCCGGYAARCCSATWTTGGAAATGCGSTTRAAGGAAGGSGCGCTYGCGCTMGGSCTYGAYGCGCARACCATTGCCAGCCARGTGCGYGCWAAYTAYCAAGGYATTGTKGCGCGGGAARTMCAGAACGGCGATGAGGCCTACGAAATATTGGTATCGCTTGATAAAAAGTCACGSAGCAGTTTAGAGGACTTTGACCGGCTGACCATCTTGCATCCGCAAACGGGCAAACCAATTCCGCTGTCCAGTGTTGCCACTTTAAAGCAGGTGCGGGCCTATAGCCGTGTGCACAGGGTCAATAACATCCGCACCGTTAGTGTGTTCGCTGATGTGGATGTAGASCGTATCAATGCTGGGGAGGTCTTGAGCGATGTGAAAGCAAACCTGCTGCCGCAGCTGGCTGAACGCTACCCTGGGGTTACCTTGGCGTTAGAGGGGGAGGCCAAAAACAGCGAAGTTACACTTGCATCCTTGCGGCGCAGCTTCTTGCTGGGGCTACTCGGCGTTTTCATGATCCTGTGCCTGCAGTTTAAATCCTACCTTGAGCCCGTCATCGTAATGGTGGCCATTCCGCTGGCATTCATCGGGGTGATCTGGGGCCACCTGATTATGGGGCTGAATCTGACGATGCCGAGCATGGTGGGCGCCGTGTCGCTTGCCGGCATTGTGGTGAATGACAGCATATTGCTGGTCGAGTTCACGAAGAACAAAGTGCGCGAAGGCATGCAGCTGAAAGACGCAACAGCCGCCGCCAGCCGGGACCGTTTTCGTGCCATCTTCCTCACGTCTTTCACTACTGTTGCSGGRGTRAGYCCKCTSTTGTTTGARACCAGYATGCARGCGCARATMYTGATACCGATCGTRGTCAGCATYGCCTTCGGYATYAGYATGTCGACWATMYTKGTGCTGTTYTTCCTGCCYGCGCTCTACKCGATTTTCGATGATTTCGGCTGGACAGCAAAGCTCGACGAAGACGACGAATTGCCGCCGCTGAAAGAAATCCCTGAAATCCAGCCAGCTGAGTAGACCGCTTAACGGCCTTGTGATGCATTGTTTCTTCTCCGCTATGATATGGCTTTTGCGAGTTATAAAAAAGGGGGTTGCGATACTGTGAAAATTGGTTTGAAGAAGACGCTGAATGAACATTCAAAGTCGATTGCATGGGCCATGCTTGCCCTGTCGGTGGTTTTTCTTCTTTTAGGGGCTTATGTATTCGCGTTTGAACACTTTAGCTTGTGGCCCTTTCTCGGGCTGTCAATGATATTTAGTTTGGGCAGCGTATTCTTGCGGGCATCCAGGCGGCAAAATAAATGTTGATTGGTTGGCCGCTTAGAAGAGAAAAAATGCACTCGTTGAGGTTAAAAATCCAAGCCTTGTGGTTTATGCTGGTGGTTAGTTTTTTCGCGCTGGCAGCACCAACTTCGGCACAGGATGAAGCAGTGAAATCCGCACCGCTAAGCCTCGRTCATATTGGATTTTCGGTCGCAAAACTGGATGCCAGCGTATCTTTCTTTGTCGATACACTTGGTTGGAGGCGCGCGGGTGGCAGGCCAGACTACCCAGCAGTTTTTGTAACCAACGGCGCAATGTTCGTAACCTTGTGGCAGGTTAAAAACCCCGAAACGGCAATCCAGTTTGATCGCCGCGAGAACATTGGCCTGCACCATATGGCCATCACTGTTGGCAGCCTCAAGGCGCTGAACGCGTTGCATAAGAAATTCGTTGAACGCGGCGATATGGTGATCGAGTTCGCTCCCGAGTTTGCAGGTAAAGGCCCAAGAACCCATATGATGGTTCGGGAACCATCAGGCCTTCGCCTCGAATTCGTGGTGCCTGCGAGCAAGGCTAGCGCGCCCTAGTGCTATCAGTGCTGAAAATTGGGCTGTTCGCTGGGCTATCCCTAGCTCTGACAAGCGCAGTAATGGYAGAGGGTACAAAGGTAAGTTGCCTGTCTGATCCGGAATGCAAAAAGGCTATTCGGGATAAATTGATTGAGATGGGTCGGCGTGACCAAGACGCCCGCCGGCCGTTGGTAGACAAAACTTTGAGTACCGCTGAAGCGGTTGCCTCTGACCAGACTAATCAACGGCAGCTAGCAGAAATAATAGGCACAGTGGGCTGGCCGATTGAAAAACATTTCGGAACAGAGGCCGCCAGCGCGGCGGGGCTGGTTGCCATTCATGCCATACTTAACCCAGAGTTACAGGCTGAAATTTTAATCTTGATGCGGTTAAGTCTAGAGAAGGAGGAAATGGATTTCCAGGGGTATGCTCTACTGTACGATAAAATTGCCAGATCAAAAGGTGACAAATTACAACGGTACGGCACACAGGGGTTTTGTAATGCGATCACCCAGGAATTCGAGATTTACCCTATCGATCCTCAGTATATAGACACGGTGCACGATGTTCGGAGAAAAGGGGGCATGCTGCCTTTAAAAGAGTATGCCGAAATCACCAAATCGTTTTTATGTGGGACATATATGGAGTGGACTTTCCCTAAATTCTCTCCTGCTCCGTTAGAGTGAGCATTTTTGGGCGTCCAATGGGGCGCTTGAATTTCTATAAAACCAGCCGATTTTGCCTTTTCAGCCAGCTATAAAAAAACGGGCCAATCACCGCCATATTTGCGCAAGGAAAAGGGCCGAAGGCAGTATCATCTTCTGCCTGGTCGCCTGTGTCCGCTGTTCGGTCCAGCCAATCGCTGTGGCTTCGCGGGCTTACCGTTGGTATGCCGTCGGGGCCGGGTGACCAGTAGAGAGAAGCAGCGTCTTCGGTGGTTTGCGCATACAGCTCAACATAAGCTTCGCACGCGGCTAAGGCTTCGATATCAGCGGCTAGCTGGCCGATGAGCTGCGCGGCCTCAGGCCTTTTCTCACCAAAAGCGAAAATAGTTACATCGCTGCCAAAAGCAGCTTGGTATTTGCTGACGGTGCTTTCGCCCTTGTAGTAATCGGTTGAGATATAGGCTTTCACTGGAACGTTTTTGGACACGGCTTCCAATTCCTTGAAGCCGTAGTGCATTGGCACAGGGCTGAGCACCGCACCCAATCGTTGCACCGCCAGGAATGTGGAGATAGTTTCAATAATATTGGGCATCTGCACGGTTACAATGTCGCCGCGTCTTATGCCTGCGCTATATAGCTCGCATGTGAGCGCCCAAACGGCGGTATCAAGTGCGGTGTAGGAAAATGCCCTCGCTTCTCCAAAGGAAAAACTCGTTCTATTGGCGGGATCAATAACAGCGATGTTTTGATTTGCCAGCTTAACGGCACTGTCAAAAAGGGCTGAGGCCGTGCGGCGGGAAACCCAACCGCTTGCTGGTGGCAATCCAACATCGATTTGCGCATTGATACTCACTAGCTGGCTCCCCCTAGCTATACATCGGTACAAAACGTGGGTTTTCATGGCCCACGCCGCAGTAGCTATGGATTGGCCCCGCTACCGCATACAAGGTTCTGAGACACAAAATACCACAAAAATATAATTTTGCGACATAAACCTACTCTTTAGTGTCTTCTCTTGTATCTTTATTATGCGATATTGTCTGCTTTAAGGCAGAAACCGTAGCGTCGGACAGATAGTAGGGCGCCATCATAATTGTTGCTGGTTTTGTAGCTATGCCCGGTGCGATGTCCGCAGGCCATGTGCTGGACACTTCTGTGGCGAACACTGTGATCTCGTCGCCGC